>DAOVRJ010000062.1 GCA_030628225.1 Candidatus Zixiibacteriota bacterium
CCAAATCGGTGAAGATGCCCAGGTGGGCCTTGTCCGGCCGCGGTAGAATTGGCGAGTTAATGGTCATCTGGTAGCTTTCTCCGCGGCCTGCTCAAGCTGCTCAAAGATATCACCGATGGCCGAGGAAACCCGGTTCCAGTTAGGGATCCTGGGCGTGCCCAGGGGGTCCTCCAGAAAAGTTTCGCCGGCGATGCCCAATCCCCTGGCGAAAGTCTCCACGGCCCGTCCCTCAATATGCAGGGTGTAAAGGAGGCCGTTGATAGCCGCGTCGGCGGCATAACACTCTCTGGCGTCCTGAGCCTCCCGGGTGTAAGCGCCGATGATGGTGGTCAGGGTCTCCCTGGTGAAGACGATTCCCAGAGAGGCCAGGGAGCGAAACAGGGTCTTGCCGATGTCAATGCTCATTTTCATCAGACCCCGTTTGGGATCTTTGCTGGAGAGAGACTGGTGTTTGTGCTCATAATTGTGACAGAGCTCTACCTGGCAGACCCGTTTGGGGGAGCAATTGCGAAATATCTCGCTGAGGATGCCCACCTCCAGCCCCCAATCGCCGGGTATGCGATTGATCCTGGCCAGTTCGGCCTCCATGCAGAATTCCCCGGCCAGGGGATAGCGGAAACTGTCGATGAAGGTCAGAAGAGGCTGGGGACCGATCACTTTCAAGAAAGACCTAATCATGGGGAAGACGAACAGCCGGGTGACTCGACCGTACATTCGATCGGTGACCCGGCTGTAGTAACCCTTGCAGAACTCGTAATTCAGGTCCGGATTGACCACTGGATAACACAACCTGGCCAGCAGCATTCGATCATAGTTGGCGATGTCGCAGTCATGAAGAGCGATGAGCCGACTTTTTCCGCTGGCCAGGACGTACCCATAGGCCATCCAGGCGGCGCGTCCCTTGCCCTCGGTGCCGATGCGCAGGTGTTTTTCTTCCAGAAGTCGATAGATATTCTGCAGTCTCTTGCCGCCGTTCCAGATGATCGTTGTCTCCTGAGGTAAGGCGGAGAAGAATCTCTTGGCCTTCTGGAAATCGCTCTGTTTGGTGGTTCCGCCCAGCGAAACGATCACCTGACGCAGGTACTTTACTTTCTTAAGCTCCCGGATGATCCCGGGAAGGGCCTTGCCTTTAAGCTCGGAGAATAGAGAGGGCAACACCAGGGCGATAGGCCTCTTTTTGGCCATTCGTTCCAGCTCTGTCTCCAGAGAATCAAGATCTCGGTTGCCCAGGATATGCAGCGTGGTGACGCCCTCTGTCTGATAGAAATCGCTCATCTTAGGTCACCTTTCCCGGAAAGTGGTTGAGTTCGGAAAAGAAGCCGTACCAGTTGTATTTTCAGGCCGCGCAAATCCACCTTTAGAATAAAAAAGTTTACCAGAGATGTCAAGGATTTTCCCCCTCTCGGCTTTGAAGGGGGGACCGGGGTGTAAAAAGGGCTTGCTTTTTTGCCCTTGAGGCCGTAGAATGAACTAATTAGATGAATTCTTTCCTGGATGTGTAGAGGTTGTTTCCGCGAAAAAACCAGGGGGACGGGCAGACTCAAGGGGGCCGTCGTCCTGCGTTGTTTCCGATGGCTGTGCAGGGAAGCTGGCCTCTCTTTTTATGATCGTGCCGGTGGATGTGCCGGAATGAGCCAAACGGAGAAAATCTGTCCATGATGCCGTCCCAGAACGGATCTCGGTCCCATCTGCTCAGCGGCTCCATCCCCGGATCCCTGCTGCGTCTCTCCCTGCCCATTATGGCCACATTTCTGCTGCAGACCCTGTACAGCATGGCCGACGCCTTCTGGTTGGGTAAACTGGGCCGGGAGGCCATCTCGGCGCCGGGCATCTCCTTTCCGATCATCTTTTTATTCGTCTCCTTCGGGGCCGGATTTTCCGTGGCCGGCACCAGCTTGGTGGCCCAGTATACCGGCAGCGGCCAGCGGGACCAGGCCAACCTGGCGGCCGGCCAGACCTTCATTTATCTGCTCTTCGGGGCTATCTTTGTCTCTGTGGTGGGTATGCTGGTCTCGGACCCCATCCTTCGCCTGATGCATACGCCGGAGGATGTCTTCGTCAACGCCAGCGCCTACCTGAGGATAATCTTCTCTGGCATTCCCTTTATGGCCATCTCCTTTGTCTACGGAGGCATCATGCGCGGCGTGGGAGATGCCGTAACTCCCATGATCATAGATATGGCGGCCAACCTGCTGAACATCCTGCTGGACCCCCTTCTTATCTTCGGCTGGGGGCCATTCCCCCGGATGGAGGTGGCCGGCGCCGCCACGGTGACCGTGTGCTCCCGGATCCTGGCCTCCACTGCCTGTGTGATCCTGCTGCTATCCGGCTCCCGCGGGTTGAAGGTCCGCTGGGCTCAGATGCGGCCCCGCTGGAAGTATCTGGGCAGGATCATGCGCATAGGTATGCCTGCGGCAGTGGGCCAGTCAGGAGCCTCGCTGGGCTTCATGGTCACACAGGGATTCGTCAACTCTTTCGGCTCGGTGGTGGTCAGTGCCTTCACCGTTGCCGTGCGAATCATACATTTTCTGAACGTTCCCAGCATGGGCCTCAGCGCAGGGGCAACGGCCCTGATCGGTCAGAACCTGGGAGCAGGTAAGGTGAAGCGAGCCGAGAAGACCATTTGGTGGGCAGTAGGCATGGTGGCGGCATTCCTGGCTGTTGGCTGTACCATACTGGTTTTTTACAGCCAGCCGGTGATCAGGCTGTTCATAGACGACGCTCAGGTGGTGGCCCAGGGAGTGATTCTGTTTCGGATTATCTCCTACTCGGTCTTTTTCTTCGGCATCATCATGGTGGTCTTTGCCGCCTTTCAGGGGGCGGGGAAGACCTCGCCGGTGATGTATCTGTCCATAGGCCGCCTGTGGTTGCTGCGTATCCCCATCGCCTATGTGCTCTGTTTCCTCCTGGCCTGGGGACCATTGGGTCTGTGGTGGGCAATGTTCGTCTCCAACGTGATCTCCTGCATAGCCGGGCTGTTATGGTTCCGGCGAGGGACCTGGAAGCGGAAGGTGATTTGAGGAAGTTAAGAGAGTTTAGCGAGTTTGGAGAGTTCTGAGAGTTAGGAAAAAGCAGATGCTGGATCCTGGATGCTGGATCCTGGTTAAAGGCAAATACAATGAGGCAAAGTATAGAGGGCGAGACTCGGGAATCGGTAATCGTAAAATACAGCATAAAGTCCGTTGGTTTTACGAATCTCGAGTCTCGAATCCCGAACCCCGCTTTTTTGCGGCCGAGGAAGGCCTTTAGCGATGGAATGACCACGGCTACACAGTTTGTGCTTGTGATTTTAGCCTATTTTTTTTATATTATCAAATTAGCAGGAATATGTTTGCGGATTGATGAAAAGGATAAAATGGTAGAGTCTCTGAAGTCTGTGAGCGTGCAGAGGCTTAGCAGAAAGCTTCCATGACACAAAAAACTGAGCAGAGCAGATCACCCAGCGAGCCGTATTCATCCCCTCATGCCCAGGTTCCGGAGAGGCATGCCTCTGGGCCAAATACCCCCTTCCAGCACCCGGAACCCTATTTCAACGACAAAACATCGCCCTGCAATATGGGATGCCCTGCCGGCGAGGATATCGTGGAGGCCATCTACTTAACGGCCGAAGGGCGATTTCAGGAGGCCTGGGAGCTGATTTTGCAGGAGAACCCGTTTCCCGGCGTGTGCGGGAGAGTGTGTCCCCATCCATGTGAGAGCGAGTGCAACCGCAGGGAATTGGATGGGGCCATCTGCATACATGCTGTGGAGAGATTCTTGGCCGACTACGGACGGAGCATTCCGCGTTCCCGGCCCAAGTCCAGGCCTCAGAGAAGCAAACAGGTGGCCATTGTGGGATCCGGGCCCGCCGGGCTTTCTTGCGCCTATCACCTGGCTCTGATGGGCTATGGAGCCACCGTTTTCGAGGCTTTGCCCAAGGCCGGCGGGATGCTGCGGGTAGGCATACCCCGATACCGGTTGCCCCGGGCGGTGCTGGATCAGGAGATAGCCGACATCAGAGCCCTGGGTGTGGAGATCAGGACAAATACTTTGGTGGGCAGGGATATAACTCTGGATCAATTGAGAGGCTTCGACGCTCTATTTATAGCCACGGGTTTTCACCGCGGCCAAAAGATGGATGTGCCCGGAGAAGAAGCCAGGGGAGTTTTCTCCGGTCTGGAGATATTAAAACGGGTCAGTCTCGGAGAGAAGATCAGGATCGGGGAGCAGGTTGCCGTCATCGGTGGCGGGAATACGGCGGTGCACGTGGCCCGCTGCCTCCTTCGACTGGGATGCCGGCCGACCATCCTCTATCGTCGCAGCAGGGGCGAGATGACAGCTATAGACAAGGAGATCAATGGTGCCCAGGAGGAAGGAATCGAGATAATCTGTCTGGCGGCTCTAACCCAGATTCTGGTTCGGGGGGGATGGGCAAAGGGTGTGGAATTCGTAAAGATGAGGCTGAGCAGGCCGGACGAGAGCGGTCGTCGACGTCAGGTTCCCAAAAAGGGGTCCAACTTTTGGCTGAAGGTGGATGGTGTTGTCTCGGCAATCGAGGAGCTTGCGGACATCGAATTTCTGCCCGACGACATTAAATCTGAAAGCCAGGGTATTCTCGTCGAAAGAGGATGCTTCACCAGTCGGAAAGGAGTTTTCGCCGGAGGAGATGTGGCTACCGGAAGAGCTACCGTTGCTCATGCCATAGGTTCCGGCAATAAGGCAGCCCTGGCCATCGAACGATACCTGAAGGGAGAGGATTTCTTCTCCATTCCGGAAAGTTTGGGAACGGACCAGATCCTTCCCCGGAAGGCGGATTCCGGCGTGGTCCGGTTTAATGACTTGAACCCGGTCTATTTTAAGAAGGAGTTGCCGGTGCCTTTGCGGGCCAGGCCGGTGAAGACACGAGTTAAAGGTTTTAAAGAGGTCTACTCGGGTTATAAAGCAGAGGAGATCGTGACTGAAGCTCAGCGCTGCTTCAGCTGCGGAGTCTGCAATATGTGCGACAACTGCCTGATCTTCTGCCCGTGTATTGCCATCTCACGCCGGCGCGGTAAATTCGGCTATAAGATCGATGTTACCTCCTGCGATGGCTGCGGCATATGCGTTCAGGAGTGCCCCCGGGACGCGCTGTCTTTTCGGAAGGTGCCCTAATGAAGAAGATGCTGACGGAAAAGGAAGCCGTTTCCTGGGGAGCATATCGCTCTCGTGTGCAGGTCATCGCCGCATCTACACCTGAAGATCTCATCGTTGAGGAATTGGCCACTCTCTGCACCGAGGATAAGAGGGGGGCTAAATTCGTCATGGTGAGGTCTGAGCAGGCTGCTCTGGCCGTAGGCGTCGGCGCATCGGCCACAGGAAGCAGAGTCTTCACTGTTGCTTCGGCTCACAGCTTGGTCCCGATGCACGAGCTGCTCTACAAGGCATCCCTGAGCCGATTGCCGGTTGTCGTGGTCGATATCAATCGGGCTATGGTCCCCGGGGGATTGACCTGGACTGGCCAGATAGACTCTTTGGCCCATAGAGACACTGGCTGGTTCCAGTTCCACTGTGAGAGCAGCCAGGAGGTTATGGACACGATAATCCAGGCCTACAGGATCTCGGAGCAGGTTCTGTTGCCAGGCATTGTTGTCCTGGCAGCATCCGCTGCTTCTCACGCAGTAAAGCCTGTAGACATTCCCAACCAGAAGAGCGTGGACCGCTATTTGAAGCCATGCCGGCTCATAAACAAGCTGGATGTGAACGATCCCCATTCCTTTGCTGTCCTGGACACCCCTGAGAACTGCTATGAATCTTATTACAAGATGCAAAAAGCCATGGGAAAAGCCCTTCAGGTGGCTGAGAAGGCCGACGATGATTACGGCAAGCTATTTGGCCGGGGGTATGGTCTGGTGGAGAAATACCGCTGCCAGGGTGCGGAGACGATTTTAGTGACATATGGCACTATCACCGGGACGGTCCGGGAAGTGGTCGACCAGCAAAGGGCCCGGGGGAAGAAAGTAGGTCTGCTGAAAGTCAGGCTATTTCGTCCCTTTCCGGCAAGACTTATCAGGTCAGCCCTTAGCAAAGCCAGGAAAGTGGCCGTCATAGACGGCGAGGTTTCCCCCGGCAGCGGAGGAATTTTGCATCAGGAGGTCACATCGTCCCTGTTCAAGGTCAAGCCCAGGTTAAAGGCGGCTGTCTTCGGCTTTGTGGTCGGACTCAGCGGTGATGACATAGCGCCGGACATAATACAGAAGGTGGTCGATTACACCACAAAGCGCCAGGAGCCAGAGGAGAAAGTTATCTGGTTAGGAGTGAAGCGGTGAGACATGTTCTTCCCAGATCGCAGGTGCAGAACTTCAAAATACCCAAGATGGAGATCATGGGCTCCGGGCACTCGATCTGCCCTGGCTGCGGGATCTCTTTGTCCCTGCGATACGCCCTGAAGGGCTTGGGCCGGAAAACCATACTGGTGGTTCCGGCATGTTGCTGTTCCAACGCGGATGGGTCATTGCTTTATACCGCCGCTAATGTCCCGGTTTTTTATGCCGCCTATGGGACTGCGGCCTTCGCTGTTTCAGGGATCAGGGCGGCTCTGGACTTCCAGGGAAAAACCGATGTTCAGGTGGTGCTCTGGGCCGCAGACAGCAATAACCGTAATTTCGAGTTCTGGACCATGAACGGAGCCGACCGGCGGGAAGAGAACTTCATCTGCGTCTGTTGTGATGACCAGGCCGCCATAAAGGCCCGGTTTCCTAAATCAGATTTCCGAGGAGGTCTGGTGGAGATCATGGCCGCCCGGGGGATCTCCTATGCGGCTACAGCCTCGGTAGCCTATCCGGATGATTTCATTGATAAGTTCCATAAAGCCAAGAGGATAAATGGAACGCGATTGATTCACATACACTTGCCCTGTCCGCCGTTATGGAAGATCTCCGCCAATCTCTCCATCCAGATGGCCAGACTGGCTGTTCAGACCAGGTTATTCCCCCTATATGAGGTGGAGAACGGGGAGAAGTACACAGTCAATGTCATCCCCGACAGGGGGTTTCCGGTGGAGGAGTTCCTTCGTCCCCAGGGTCGCTTCCAGCACCTGACCAACATGCAAACGGAAGTTATCCAGAAGGATGTAGAGCGGAATTGGAAGAGTTTGCTGAACAGGGCTGCGGAATGACATTCCACCCCCCGACCCAACCCAATCAGGATTTAGGATTTAGGGTATAGGGGTTAGGGAAAAGCAAAACATCAGGTTCTAAAACAAAGATTTGAAAGATGGAAAGATTTTGGTTCACTAACCCCTAACCCCTGATCCCTAATCCCTGTCTTTCCGGGTTCCCTAACCGCTAACCCCTTTCCTTTTAGAATCCTCGAACCCCAATCTTTTCCAAGAGCACGATACCTATATAGGCTAAAAATCCTCGCTAAGTATCGATTTTCCACCAAAGCATACTCTCGCCTCCCAAAAGTGAAAAATTTCACATTTTCTGCTTGTGATTTCCGGCCAATTTAGCTATATTCAAAATCCTGAATGATCTATGCCAGGGTGTCAAGAAAGAGAGTTGCCATGATAGAAATCAGGTTTCACGGACGAGGAGGGCAGGGTACGGTGGTGGCCTCCAAGGCGCTGGCCAATGCCCTGATGATGGAGGGAAAATGGGTGCAGACCTTCCCCGAATATGGGGTGGAGAGGAGAGGAGCGCCGGTCGTTTCTTTCACCCGCATCGACGATAAAAGGATCTATCTGCGCTGCAAGATCTACGAGCCGGACCATGTGGTGGTTATGGACCCCAAACTCATGGGGGCAGTGGATGTGACCGGCGGGTTAAAATCAGGTGGTTGGGTGATCATCAATTCCGAAAAAGATGCCAAAACCTTCAGGATGCTGGATAAATTCCGGGTGAGAACCTTTGATGCCAGCTCCCTGGCGCTCAAATATGGTTTGGGCTCCAAGGCAGCACCCATTGTCAACATGCCCATGTTAGGGGCCTTTGCCAAGATAACGGGATTCGTGGGTTTGGATGCCCTTCTGAAGGCCGTCCGCGAGGAATCGCCGATCAAGAAGGACGAGAACGTTCAGGCGGCCAAGGAAGCGTATGAGAGTATGTAGGGAGGGAATTGGGGGTCGGGAAAGACAAATTAACGTGGCCGTGCTCGTGTCCGTTGAAAAAGAAAGAGATCAGAGAGTAGAGATCAAGGTAAAAAACGCGGTCTTCCAGAAACCTTCATATGGGGTAGAGGGGTTGGGGCACTGATCTCTGATCTCTTATTCCCCGTATTAAGTATCACGCCATACGATGCACGTATCAAACAAGGCGAGGATAAGAAATGTCTGAAAAGATCGAGATCAGAGGCGAGAGGGACATGCCGGTCAATGCTATGTCATTGGGCCTGATGACCTGGAACAAAACCGGGTCGTGGCGCAACCTGCGGCCGGTGATCGACTACGAGAGGTGCACCGGGTGTATGATATGCTGGAAGTTCTGTCCCGATGCCTGCATCAACATCGAGAACGAGCGGCCGGTAATAGACTTAGACTACTGCAAGGGCTGCGGTATCTGCGTTGAGGAGTGCCCCAAGGTTGCCATTTCGGTAGTGAAGGAGGAGTAAGTGAAAAAAGTCATAATGGGCAACCACGCTTTATCATACGGAGCCATGATGGCCCGGGCCCAGGTGATCCCGGCCTATCCGATCACGCCGCAGACCGAGGTAGTGGGCTTACTCTCAGAGCTCTGTGCCGATGGGCTTTTGGATGCCAAGTTCATCAAGGTAGAATCGGAACATTCGGCCATGGCCGCGGCCATCGGGGCATCAGCCGTTGGCGCGCGCGCCTTTACCGCCACATCGGCTCAGGGTCTAGCCCTGATGCATGAGATGCTCCACTGGGCCGTTGGGGCCAGGCTGCCGGTGGTCCTGGGTAATATCAACCGGGCCATGGGACCGCCCTGGACCATCTGGACCGATCAGAACGACTCGCTGTCCCAACGGGATACCGGCCTGATCCAGTTTTACTGTGAGTCAAACCAGGAGGTGCTGGACACGGTCATCCAGGCCTTCAAGATCTCGGAGAATGAGAAGGTGCTTCTGCCGTCCATGATCGTGCTGGATGCATTTGTGCTATCGCATACCTCCGAAGTAGTGGATATGCCCGACCAAAAGCTGGTGGACGAATACCTGCCATCATATAAAGCGCGCTATCGTGTTCACCCCAGCGATCCTCATTCTTTTGGCGCCCTGACCACGCCTGACGCCTATTATGAATTGCGTTACAAGATCGAGCGTTCGATGATGGAGGCCAAGGAGCTGATCAAAAAGGCCGGGGAGGAGTTCGGGGAGGTGTTCGGGCGTAAGTATGGTCTTATCGAGACATATCAAACAGAGGATGCCGATTTTATCATCGTGGCCTCGGCCACAGTCGCCGGAACAGCCCGAACAGTTATCGATGAGCTGCGCGCCCAGGGACAGAAAGTCGGGCTGGTCAGGGTAAGGGTCTTCCGGCCGTTTCCCTTCCAGGAGATCCGTCAGGCCCTCAAGGGCGCCGGCAAGGTGGTGGTCATCGACCGCAACATATCATTCGGTCACTCGGGGATCTTCTTCCAGGAGGTGAAGGCGGGCATGTACGACCAGCCCGACCGGCCGCCCATCTTCGGGTATATCGCCGGTTTGGGCGGGAGAGATGTGACCCCGGATACAATCAAAGAGATCGTCGCGGATGCCAAGGGCAAACAGAAATCGGAAGAGAATATTATCTGGATAGGATTGAAACCATGAAACTTACCATTCCAGAACAGGAACTGATGTGTTCAGGCCATCTGGCCTGTCAGGGATGTGGGGCCACTCTGGCCATGCGTTATGCCTTGAAGGCGCTGGGCAAGAACACAGTTCTTTCCATCCCGGCCTGCTGCTGGTCAGTGGTCGATGGCCCGTTTCCATATACCTCGCTTGATGTGCCCATCTTCCATACCGCTTTTGAGACGGCTGCCTCAGCGGCCTCGGGGATGAAGGCCGGCCTGGAGATGTTGGGCGATGATGATGTCCAGGTGGTAGCCTGGGCCGGCGACGGGGGAACCTTCGACATCGGAATTCAGGCTCTTTCCGGAGCGGCCGAGCGTAATGACAACTTCATCTACATCTGCTATGACAACGAAGCGTACATGAACACGGGGATCCAGCGTAGCTCGGCAACGCCCTGGAGATCATGGACCACAACCACCCCGGAGAAGCACCCCAAGGAGACCCCCAAAAAGGACATGGTCGGGATCATGGCCGCGCATCGGATACCCTATGTGGCTACCTGCTCCATTGCCTATCCTGAGGATATGATCAGGAAGATCAAGAAAGCCAAGGAGATCAAGGGCTGCAAGTTCATTCATGTGTTCGCTCCCTGCCCAACGGGCTGGCGCACCGCCCCGGAGAATTGTGTCAAGCTGGCCAGGCTGGCCGTGCAGACTCGGGTTTTTCCCCTGTACGAGATCACCAACGGCGTCGATTACAAGATCAACATCAAGCCGGCCAAGCCAAGGCCGGTGATCGAATATCTGAAGCCGCAGGGCAGATTCCGACATCTCACCGAGCAAGATGTGGCTCAGATCCAGCACACCGTGGACTGGGAATGGGAGCGGCTGATGAAGAGAGCTGCGGAGTAGGGGAGAGTTTACAGTTGAGATGAGAAAGGCGGATTCTGGATCCTCGATCCTTGATACTTGTTAACAGAGAAAAAAACGATGCACGTTAGCTATCGTGTTCGAAGTTCGTATTCGTAGAAAATAGAGACCTAATAGGAATAGCAAAAAAGCCCGGCCGGGAAAGGTCGGGCTTTTTTAAAGCCATTGAAAATTGGAGATTGAGGATTTGAGATTGTAGATTTAAATAGCGTGACCGCGAGGGAAGCGGATCCTGGATAAAGACGTTATTATATCATGGATATTTTCCAGCATCTTCGCTTTTTACCAGGATCTAGGATCAAGCTTGCTATATTGTAGAAAAGGGTAGTTGAGCCTGTAAAAAAAGGCTATACTCCTTCTGATTTGAATTTTTGATTAGCAGCTCATTGATTTTCACCAATGAGC
>DAOVRJ010000149.1 GCA_030628225.1 Candidatus Zixiibacteriota bacterium
CGTTGCCAGGAAGCCCGAGTGAAACGAAGGGCGACGAAGCAATCTCGGCAGCACGGAAAGCCGAAAGGCTCAATATGAACACGCCGGTTGCCTTTATGAAGTATCTCAACAGAGAACTTTTACTAAGCTACTAAAAACAGGACCAGCCTGAAAACGAGATTGCTTCGCAGGGCTCGCAAAGACGGCAAAAAAAAGAGCTTATCGTTGTTTTACCAGCAATGAGAACCGGGACCCGGGGATCGGGAAAAGAAAAAAACAGAACCGTGGTCTTGAGCATTACGGATCCCGGATCCCGAGCCCCGGACCCCGAACTCTTCATCCCAACTCTCAAAACTCGCCTAACTCTCTAAACTCTCTGAACTCTCAAAACCATAATACAGAATCGGTTTTTCCTTTTAACGAGTCTCGAGTCTCGAATCTCGGCTCTTCATCCAGCATCCAGTATCCATCCGACATTGTAACTTGCATTTTTCCCACCGCGGTGCTATATTTTCTTCGAAAATCCAATCTTCTCTCCGGGAGACGGCAGTGAAAACACTGTTAGCTTTTATCATCATACTTTTCACAGCCTCCGGGGCCGTGGCTCAGGAGGTGCCGGACAAGACCATCCGGCTGCACTATCGGGAAGAAACCAGCTTGCGCGGCGGATTTCTGTCCCACAAGGAGCTGGTCCGCCCAAGGGTGGGTCTGGCTCTGAGCGGTGGAGGAGCGCGAGGTTTCGCTCACATAGGCGTTATCAAAGCCCTTGAGGAAGAGGGAATCCACTTAGATATGGTGGCCGGCACCAGCATGGGCTGTGTCGTGGGGGGGCTCTACGCCGCCGGCAACTCGCCGGAGGATCTGCGGCGAATGTGCGCTGAGATCGACTGGAGCCGGATTTTTATCGATGACCCTTCCCGGGCCAGTCTCTTATTAACACAGAAATGGGGCGAGCATAAAAGCCTTGTGCGGCTCAGGTTTGACGGTTGGCGGCTGAGCTTACCATCGGGCTTTACCTCGGCGCAGAAGTTATCCGACCTTCTGGCCGAACTGACCATGACGGCCAGCTATAGAGCGGAGGGGAACTTCGACAAACTGAACGTCCCCTTTCGAGCCGTGGTCACAGATATAGTCAGCGGCCAGAGCATAGCCATCGGAGAGGGAGATCTGGGAGAAGTGCTCAGGGCCGGGTTGGCCGTACCGCTTATTTTCACTCCGGTGGAAAAGGGCGATATGCTGCTTGCGGATGGCGGCCTATTGGATATCATCCCGGTGGATGTGGCCCGGGAAATGGGCGCCGATGTGGTGGTCGCCGTGAATGTAACCTCTCCCCTGTCTTCGCGGGAACAGTTGAAGAAGCCCTGGGCCCTGACCGAGCAGATCATCAATATCATGACGCGGGAGCCCATGCTGGCCAGCCTGGCCAGAGCTGATGTGATTATCACCCCTGATATGGGCAGCCACCTGTCCTATGACTACAGCCACATAGACGAGCTGATTCTCGCTGGCGAACAGGCGACCCTGGCGGCATTGGACGAGATCCGGGAGCGTATTGGGATGTGCCAAGAGACCCGGGGAGACACCACGACCTTTGTGGTCAGCTCCGTGGAAATTCAGGGAGAGGAGGACCTCTTTGCCCTGGCTCCCGCCGTGCCCATCCAGCCCGGCGACAGAGCCAGCGAGCGGAAGATTCGAGAGGTTCTGCGGGCGCTCTATGAGCGGGGCATCTATGAGGATGTATACGCCAGCGTGCGGATGGATGAGGGCGGTATGGGGATAACCTTTCATCTTGAAGAGATGCCAGTTTTCTCCGGCTACCAGATCTCCGGAAATTTCCTTTTTTCAGATGAACAGCTTTTGAGAAATAGCAGCTTGAAGCCCGGGCAGGTTGTCGACCTTCAACAGGCCAACGAAGATCTGCAAGCGATGTTGGACAATTATCACTCCCCGGGATTTGCTCTGGCCCGCTTTAAACATGTAGAGTTTGAACAGCGGGCTGGCGTCATCCGCGGTGAAATCGAGGAAGGGGCTATCCAGGCCGTCAGGTATCTGGGTAATGAGAAAACCAAGTGCTGGGTTTTGTCCCGGGAGTTGACGATAAAGAAAGGGGACATCTTCAATCTCCGGCGGGCAGGTCAGGGGATAGACAATATTTACGGCACCGGACTGTTCAAGAAGGTGGCCATGGAGATTCGGCCGGGAGAGAAGGGCGCCGTTCTGCTGATCAGGGTCAAGGAAAAGAAATCGATTTCCCTGGGTATGGGAGCTCGTTATGATCTGGAGAAGGACGGGGAGGGTTTTGTCGTTCTGGGAGATGAGAATTTCCTGGGCGTGGGAAGCAAAATCGCCCTCTATACTCAGGGGGGAAGACGCAGGGAAAAGTATCAGGTGAGCCTGAAGGCCGATCGCATCTTCAAATCATATTTGACCTTTGATTTCAAGGGGTTTGTCAGCAAAAGGGATTGGGCCGCATACTCCGGCGGCGATGAGATCGGTCGGTATGTGCTGGACAGGCGTGGTGGCCGATTGTTTTTGGGCCGGCACATAAGAAGATTCGGAATGGTGTCCGTGGAGGGGCGTGCTGAACACGTGAAATATATGTCCAAGTGGGGTGATGGCTACCCCCACGGTACGAGAGAGATCCGCAGCCTCGTCCTCCGCTCTCTGATGGACACCATGGACCGGTTTCCATTTCCCACAAGGGGGAATATAATAAGTGGATATATGGAGATCGGAACTCCATTTTTCGGAGGAACAGAAGAGTTCCGCAAGATCTTTGTCTCCCTGGAGTGCTATAACACCATCTGGTCCCGGCACACCTTTTTCGCCAGGGGATACCTGGGGTTGAGCGAGAGCCCGCTGCCTTTTTCGGAGCAGTTTCTGCTGGGGGGGGATCGGGAGCTGTTCGGTTACCGCGAGGGTGAGCTGCGGGGGAACAAACTTTTTCTGTTCAACTTGGGCTATCGAATGGAGCTGGTCAGAAGATTCTATTTTAGGACCCGCTACGATGTGGGCAACGTATGGGAGAATGAGCTGCAGATAAAGTGGAAGACCACCAAACACGCCATCGGGGTCAGCCTGGCCTTGGACACCCCCCTGGGTCCCATCACGCTCACATATGGCCGGGCAAGCGAAGGACAGGAGCGGGTCTATTTCTCCGCGGGCTACCAGTTCTGATCTTCAGGTGAGAGAGGTGTGTTAAAGTCGTTATGGTCGTTATCGCCTCCGTAAGCCGGTGTGTTGCGCAATTAACCAGACCCGTCATCACGGCGGGTTTTTTGCCCCTTTGAGGGCTGAACCCCGCAGTGGAACCTCATTTTTCGTTAGAATCCGGTGATGGATGCGCGGAGAGTTTTTTTTGCAGACGCTGGGCGTCCTCTCGTCTCAGCTTCACGCGCAGCGAGATCTCTGTGGGGTGGTCCCGTCTTTCCAGGACCTCGCCGGTGGAGTAAATCTGAGAGAGAAGCTTGGGATTTGAGAGAGGCAGGTGCAGGATTAGCTCGATCATCTGCTGATCGAAGTGTCGGAGAAGCTCCTCAGCTAACTGCTCCATACCCTCTTCGCGAAGCGCGGAGATGAAAACGGCACGAGGATATTCCCGGCGCACCCGGGCCATCAGCTCGGGGAAACGGGCCACTTTGTCGATCTTGTTGAAAACCAGCATGAGTGGGCGGGTGTGAGCGCCCAGCTCCACTAAAACGCCGGACACCGCCTTCATCTGTTCCTCGAACTTCTCGTGGCTGATGTCGATGATGTGCAGGAGCAGATCTGTCACCACCAGTTCATCCAGGGTGCTGTGGAAGCTGGCGATGAGATGATGGGGTAGCTTCCGGATCAGGCCGACGGTGTCGGTGATCAAGATCTTTTTTCCGCCATTCAGCTGGACGGCCCGGGTTGTGGGATCGAGAGTGGCGAACAGCTTGTCCTCGGTGTAGATGTCCGCTCGGGAGAGAGCGTTGAGAAGAGTAGACTTACCCGTATTAGTGTAGCCCACCAATGCCGCGGTGAACTCGCGCCGTCTTTTTTCCCTGCGCACATCTCGCCGCTTAGCGATGCGCTTCAGGGTTGTGGAGAGATCGGCAATGCGCTTTCTTACCCGCCGCCGGTCCACCTCTAACTGGGTCTCACCGGGACCGCGAGTGCCGATGCCGCCCTCCTGCCGGGACAGGTGGGTCCACTGACGGGTCAGGCGAGGCAGCAGGTACTGCAACTGGGCCAGCTCCACCTGTGTCTTGGCCTCTCGGGTTTTGGCCCGCCGAGCGAAGATGTCCAGGATCAGGCCGCTGCGATCGATGATTTTGGCGTCGATGGCTCGCTCGAGATTCCGGGCCTGAGCCGGGGTCAGATCGTCATCGAAGACGACCAGGTTGGCTTTTAGCTCGCTGACCCGCCGGGCCACCTGTTCGACCTTGCCCTCCCCGATAAAGATGGCTGGATCAGGCTGGGTTCGCGCCTGGATTATCGTCTCTAACACGTCGGCACCGGCCGTGTTGACTAGTAGAGCCAGCTCTTCCAGACTGTCCTCTGGAGGCCAGCCATCGCTGTGCGGTAGCTTCACGGCCACCAGGATGGCTTTTTCGCGAGCGTTGTTGGGTTGGGTTTCGTACATGAAAGGTCCTTAAACTAACTCGAATGTCGTTTGTCGGTATCGAAATTTGAAAAACCGATCCTGGATACTTGATTCTGGATCCTGGAAAACAACAACCCCCAGCGGAAATTATCTTTTTCTATCCAGTATCCAGCATCCAGTTCCTTCACAATCACGTGTCCATCTCTACCTTATTGTACAACAGTCTGTTTTCTCCGAGCTCCGAGTTCCGAACTCTTTCATCTCTCTCAACTCGCATAACTCTCTAAACTCTCAAAACTCTTCAGACTTTTCCACTAAGGCTTCCGACATCTCCATCCATTTAGCCAGCAGAGCTTCCAGCCGGTCAGCGAGATCCTGGCGCTGTTCGTGGAGGCTCTTTAACGCCTGCCAGTCTGTGCTCAACTCGGAATTTTGCAGTAGTTTATCGACATCTGCCAGTTCATCCTCTAAATAGGCGATCTCAGCCTCGAGAGATGCCAGTTTTTTTTTGGAAAACCCGCCGCCTTTGAAGACGTTATGGCTGGCAGCCTTTTTGCGCGCCTTCTTTTTTCTGCTCAGGGCATCTTGCCGTGCCCTTTTCTGGCGATAAGAGCTGTAGTTACCAAGGTACTCCTGGATCTGTCCGTTTTCCAGGTGCAGGATGCGCCGGGCTATCTTATCCAAGAAGTAGCGATCGTGAGAGACCAGCAGAATGGTGCCGTCATATGCGGACAGGACCTTCTCCAGAGCATCCCGGGCGGAGATATCCAGGTGGTTGGTGGGTTCATCTAACAGCAGCAGGTTAGCCTCAGCCAGCATCAGCTTGGCCAGGGCCACCCGGCTCTGCTCGCCGCCGCTGAGGCTGCCCACCGGCCGGAAGATCTCCTCACCAGTGAAGAGAAACCGGGCCAGATAGCTGCGCAGGTCCGGTTCCAGCATTTCGGGGCGCGACCTCCAGACTTCCTCCAGGATGGTGCAAGAGCGGTCCAGGCCCGCCAAGTCCTGTTCGTAGTACCCGATCTGGACATTGTGACCTGTTTGGTAACTGCCGGCATCCGGGTTCTCTTGGCCGGCGGCGATCTTCAACAGGGTGCTCTTGCCGGTGCCGTTGGGTCCCAGCAGGGCCACGCGCTCCCCGCGGTATACCGCCAGGCTGAGGTTCCGGAACAGGAGTTGTCGCCCATAGCTTTTGGTCACGTCCTTATATGAGAGAACCACGCGGCCCTCACGGCCGGAGGAACGCAGAACGGGCCTCATCTGATTTTGCTGTGAGGTTGGCGCAGCGATTCGCTCCATCTTCTGCAATGTCTTCCGGCGGCTTTGGGCCTGCTTGGTTTTCTGGCCGGCGATGTTCCGGCGGATAAAATCCTCGGTGCGGCGGATTTCCTCCTGCTGAAGCTGGTATTGTTTCAGCTGCTTGAGCTGGCGGTCTTCCTTTTGCTCAAGGTAGGCCGTGTAGTTTCCTGCATAAAACTGCAGGCGTCCGCCCTCCAGTTCGGCGATGGTCTCTACCGCCCGGTCCAGGAGATAGCGGTCGTGGGAGACCACGATGACCGTGCCGGAAAACTCCATGAGGAAACGTTCCAGCCACCGGGTGGCCTCGATATCCAGATGGTTGGTGGGCTCGTCTAACAGGAGGAGCTGGGGCTTGGAGAGCAGAACCTGGGCCAGAGCGGCGATGTTCTTTTGCCCCCCGCTGAGCACGCTGGCTTTCTTGGATAGATCCGCCTGTGTGAAGCCCAGGCCGAAGAGGGTGCTC
>DAOVRJ010000200.1 GCA_030628225.1 Candidatus Zixiibacteriota bacterium
AATAGCCCCAGGATCCTTACCCCCATGGCCAGGATCCACAACCACCACATCCACTGGATTTCGAGCCATATCCTCCTCGAACCCCCGGGCCTTTATAAGACCATCCGCCGAGTTCCAGACGACAGACGACTCCTTACGCAGGCTGAGAAGAATGCGGTGCGGCTCCGTACGTTTATATGCCTTGTAACTTATGGCCTGCTTGTCCAATTTGAAGGAAATCTGGGCACAATCGGGAAATTGATAGGCTCGAACCTCCTGAACTTGTCCGCTCCTCTCCAGGGAGTTAATCTCGCTGGGGCGAAGGGTACCGCCGAAAATGCTCAGATGAAGCCAGTTGGGCCGACTGGTGCTCAGCTCGAACCCCAGGGGCTCCGAGAGGATGACGCTCACCAAGGTGCCATTGGACTTAGGGCTGATGTTCACCTGGTGGATGTTATGCTCGCCGAGAGTTACCTTTAGTGTTCTCTCCGTCGCAGTCCATTTCAACTCCTCCGGCAAAACACCGTTAATCAAAGGAATAAAGTGCTCGATGGGAACCAGAATCCCTTTAATCCCGTACCGTGCCTTTAACGGCATTTGGTAACGTTTGTCCTCCACCACCACCACAGGGTTTCTAGCCGTCACTTTTACTTTGCGTCCCCCTATGACCAAGACCATTTTTTTAGTCTCGGGGCGCCAGAATTGTCCGCAACCTAATATTCTAGCCAGATCATCGATGGCCACATATACTGCCCCATCGATGACGGTGGAGCCCAGAGTGCTTGGCGGGCGCTGCTGCCCAAAATCAACTCGAACAGCCGCCTGAGCCCAGTGCGGCAGCACTATCATCAAAATAGGGAACACAAACCGACGCAGAGGCAAATACATGTGTCAACGGCCTCCCTTTAAACGTCCCAGGGTTCTGTCCTTCAAGGCCCTCTGGATAGACCTTTCTGCCTCCCGCCGCTCAAGATCAGCCCTTTTGTCGTAACTCCTCTTACCCCTCCCCAGAGCCAGCTCAACTTTCGCCTTCCCCCTGGAGAAATAGAGCTTCAGGGGAACAAGGGTGAACCCTTTTTGGGTCGTCTTGCCCAGCAGCTTTTTTATTTCACGCCGGTGCATCAACAGCTTCCGGGTTCTTCTGGGATCAGGGTTGTAGTGACCACCTTTCTCGTAGGGGCTGATGTGCATGTTGTAGAGAAAAAGTTCTCCCCTCTCCACCCGGGCGAAGCTGTCCCGAAGACTGGCTCTTCCCATTCGCAACGACTTGACCTCACTTCCGCGAAGCTCTATGCCGGCTTCCATGGTTTCAACGATATGATAGTCGTGGCGGGCCTTGCGGTTGGTCGCTACTATCTTTATTTCCATAATATGAACATTCCTGAGCTTCAAAAGGTTATTTTCTTGTCAAAAATAGCATATTTGCCCACTGTGAGCAAGAAAAATCTTGACAGAAGCTCTGGCTTTCTATATTTTAAGCAATGTGCAGATGTGAGTGGAAAATGCTTGACAAAAAATGCCGAAGTGGCGGAATTTGGTAGACGCGCTGCGTTCAGGGCGCAGTGGGTGTATGCCTGTGCGGGTTCGAGTCCCGCCTTCGGCACCAATAGTAAAAGCACTCAGGCAATGAATTGTCTGAGTGCTTTTTTATCTGCTCCTGAAAATAATCTGTGTGTGATTTAAAAGAAAGACAGATCCTAGATCCTGGATACTGGATAGAGGCTAAAACAATTCAAAGGCCGAGACTAGAGACTCGGGAATCGGAAAAAGCCGGGGACCGGGATACGGGAACCGTAAGAACCAAACATGATTTCCCAAGGAATGTCATTCCCGCGCAAGCGGGAATCCAGGGGCTTTTCCACATGTGCCGTCGGGTGGCCTCACCCTGATAAAAACCGAAGCTCGAAGCTGGTGAGAAAGGCGGATCTAGAATCCAGAATTTCTCATCCAAACTTGCAATTTCCTGTTCAGTTATCCACTTCGCTGAACACACACAGTTTGTTTCGATTTAGAGCCTTGGCCTTGTAGAGAGCTTCATCCGCTCGCTTGATAAGATCTTCTTTCGTCTGGGCATCATGCGGATAGGTGGCCAGACCCACGCTCACAGTAATCAACCCTTGCTTGTTAGCCAATTCATTCTCAAACTCAGTTTGCTCCACCAATAGCCTGAGCCTCTCTCCAATCAGTTTGGCCTCTGACAGGTCGGTCTCCGGCAGAACCACCACGAACTCATCTCCGCCATATCGGGCGATGAAATCACAACCTCGAACAGCACGGGACATAACCCGAGAGAGGTGTTTCAGCGCTTCATCTCCTGCGGGATGTCCGTTGCGATCGTTATACCCCTTAAAATCGTCGATGTCAATCATCAGCAGGGATAACTCATGGCCATAACGTTGAGCTCTTTCAATCTCGGTCTTCAACAGTTGCTGGAAAAAGGCGTAATTGAAAAGCTCGGTGAGTCCGTCTATGCGCGATAATTGCTTGTAGATCTCTCCTTCCTCGGCTCTTCTTCTCAGCCTGCTCCTCTCCAGCGTCTTGGCCACAACGATCCTGATCTGGTCCAGATTAAAGGGTTTGGTGATATAATCTGCAGCCCCCAGTTTCATGGACTCAACGGCCGTTTCCGTGGAAGCATACCCCGTCATTACGATCACATTCTGATTAGGTTCCATCTCTTTGGCGGTTCGCAGAACCTGCATCCCGTTCATGCCAGGCATTTTGATGTCCGTGATGATCAGGTAGAAGGTGTCTTTTTTTAATAATTTGACGGCCTCTTCGCCAGATGAAACGGCTGTGACCTCGTACCCCTCATCCGAAAGAACATCGAACAGAAAGCTGCGCACGATCTCTTCATCATCGACTATGAGAATCCTGACCGGTTTGTCGTCTCGGAAATCATTCGCTTTGTGGACCAGATTCCCTGCGGCCGGACCCTTATTTTTTTTGTTATCGCTCATGTCTCCACATCGGTTTTGGGTTTTGTTTCCCGAGGCTTATTGTTGACTGGAAGTCGCACCACGAACGTGCTCCCTTGATTGATCTTGCTATTCACCAGAATCTCTCCCCCATGATTCTTAACAATCCTATAGCTCACGGAAAGCCCCAATCCTGTTCCTTCTCCTATTTTACGAGTAGTAAAAAACGGCTCAAAAATGCGATCGATGTGCTCCTGGGCAATTCCGCAACCCGTATCGCTGAAGACCACCTCAACAAAATCTTTGCGCCTCTCATCGTCCTTAACTCTCCGCGTGGTTACTCGTAGAATCCCCTGGTGAGGCATAGCTTTTTGGGCGTTCATGATCATGTTGAGGAATACTTGCTGCAGTTGATTCTCATTCCCCATTATCAGCGGTAATCTCTTACTCAACGTTTTAGACACCACGATGTTATTGAGGGTCAGTTCATGCTCCAGAAATTGGAAACTCTCCCTGATGACGTGATTCACATCGGTGGGCTGATAGCCAAGAGGTGAAGTGCGCGAGAAATTCAATAGGTTCTGCACAATATTCTTACACCGTTGAGATTCTCTCTCTATGTACCCCAAATAGCGTTCTAACTGGGCAATCTCTTCCTCGTGTTCCCCGGTCACATCGATAAGTTGCATTTTCTTCAAGGCAAATTGTGCGTAGCCCATAATTCCCCCAATGGGATTGTTCAACTCATGAGCTATGCCAGCAGCCAGCTGTCCTACTGCGGCCATTTTACCTGCCTGAACCACATTCGCTTGGGCCGCTTTTAAGTCTTTATAGGCTCGTTTGGCCTTCTCGAAAAGCTTAGCATTCTCAATGGCCATAGCCATCTGGGCTGCCACGGTAGTGAGCACCCCGAGATCTCGTTCGCCGAAGCCATTAGCCTCCTTGCTCTCCACATCCAGAACTCCGATAATCTCCTTTCCTCGCTTCAGGGGAACGGCCAGCTCGGATTTCATCCCTTTGATGCCGCTTAAATATCTTGAGTCTTGGTGTACATCTGGAACGTACAGCGGTTTTCCGGTGCGGGCAACCCAGCCAGTAATCCCTCCCTCTGCAGCGTTGATGCGCAGATTTCGAATAGTCCTCTGGGGGACGCCATGCGCGGCCCCGATGGTCAACTCCATTTTCTTTCTGTCTAATGGGAGAATGCTGCAGTAATGATAGCCAAATGATTTGCCCAGTACCGTTACAACCTCGCCGAGCAAATCCGGTACATCGAGGGAGGACACTAAAGTGCTCCCCACCAGATGTAGCGCTGATAGCTCATTCACCTTCTGGGAAACCTGCTTGTAAAGCTTCGCATTTTCAATAGCTCCAGCCGCCTGGGAGGCAATGGAAGAAATGAGGGAAACTACATCGGAACTCACCCTGCCCGGGCTATAGCTATTAACCACTATGAGGCCGATAACCTTGCTCTTGGAAAGTATGGGAACAGCCACCAGTGCTCGAACTCCCGCCTCTTTCGTTGCCCGGGAACCGGCACTTCTGGGATCCTTGATGGTATCTGGAATCACCAATGGCTTCTTCTGTTTGACTACCCATTCTGTCACTCCCCCCCCACGAAGTCGCCATTTTAGGGATTTTTGAAATAAC
>DAOVRJ010000220.1 GCA_030628225.1 Candidatus Zixiibacteriota bacterium
GAATGACATTCCTTGGGAAATTATGTTTGGTTCTTACGGTTCCCGTATCCCGGTCCCCGGGTTTTCTGCGATTCTCGAGTCTCGAATCTCGGTTTTTGCATTGTCTTTGCTTTTATCCAGGATCCAGGATCCAGGATCAAGGATCGGTTCTATCTTTTCATCCAGGATCAAGGATCGGGTTTTCTTTCCAGACATAGAAACGAGGGGGACTCGCATCGGAATTCCCCTCGTTCTTTTTTGCTTACAGTAGAAGCTGCTCTGCTCACTCCAGGTACGGCTCCAGAAGCTTTTTTCTACAGGCATGCCGCAGCTTCTCCAGAGCCTGTTTCTTGATCTGTCGCACCCTCTCCCGCGACAGGTTGAAGTGTTTGCCGATTTGTTTCAGCGTCTGCGGCTTTTTACCGCCCAGACCATAGTACATGCGGATAACCTCTGATTGGCGGGGCGACAGGGTGTTAATGGCCCTCTGCATCTGACGGGCCAGGTCGCCGACCAGCACATTTTCGTCCGGCGGCGGATCTTTCTCGTTGGGCAGGGTGTTGAGCAGGCTGAGGCCATCCCCGTTGTTGGGAGAGCCGTTCAAGGACAGATGCCGGCCAAATGCGCTGAAAAGCTGTGATGCCTCGGCCTCGCCCAATTGTAGCTGTTCGGCAATTTCCGAGGTTTGCGGAGACCGATGGTGATCGCGGATGTAATGCTCGATGGCCTGGCTCATCTTTTGGAGCTCAGCGATCTTGTTCAGAGGAAGCCGCACGATGCGTGACTGCTTGGCCAGCGCAGCCAGGATGGATTGTCGAATCCACCACACGGCATAGGAGATGAACCGGAAGCCTTTGGTTTGATCAAAACGCTTGGCCGCCTCGATCAGGCCGATGTTTCCCTCCGAGATCAGATCGGAAAGAGGGACCCCCTGGTTCTGATAATGTCTGGCAACACTGATGACAAAACGGAGGTTGGCACAGACCAATGTATTCAGGGCTTCCCGGTCGCCCTTTTTGATCCGCCGGGCCAGGTTCGCCTCTTCGCTGTTAGTCAGCAATTCTGGTTTTCCGACTTCCTGAAGATATCGTTGTAAGCTTTGGTTTGTCCCCTGAAGCGGTATCTTAGATGACAAAATCATGCGCTATTCCCTCCCCAAAATGGTATCCGTTGCATCTTCACATCTTTAGACGCTCAAAAGGAATGGAAAGTTCGATAAAAAAGAGCAGCTGTGTCCCGCCATGTTGAAGATAAAGAGGTGTTTTTCCGGGAGCTGACAGAACTCTGTTCTTTAAAAAAGCCGAGTCCGCGGAACGTCTCCTCGGACTCGGCTGAAGTTCACGAAAAACAGTACCGGTGATTCGCCAAGGGGACGCTCCATTACCTTACGATCGCAAAACAAGATGTTGGAAACGAAACCCTTAGCAGTTCTGTATAAGCTAAACCTTCCGTTAATATGCCAAACTAAACCTTCTGAAATCAATTATAGCACACTTCGTGTGTTTTGTCAACACATTTTTTTAAAATTTTTTAAAATTATGTGGGGTCAGAATACCGGTGGGATAATTAGCAAATCCGAATTGTGGAAGCTGTTGAGTGGTAAGAGATATTGCTCTTTCACGAATAGTTTTGATCACTATAGCTGTATCAGCCTGGCGTCCAGAACCCCCGGGGTCTGACAGATGGTTTGCAGGAGATCTTGAGGAGGTGGGCTATCAAGATTCAGGACCAACATGGCCCGTTTGCCCCTTTCGCTGTTGCCCACCTCGATGCGGTGGATGTTGACCTGAGCCTGGCCCAGGATGGTCCCGATCTGGCCAATGACGCCGGGCTGGTGAGTGTGGGCGGTGCTGTGCCAGCTAATTAAAATGGGTCCCGAGGGCACGATGTCCAGTTTAAAACTGTCGATCCTGATGATGCGGAAGTCGCTTTTACCAAACACAGTTCCAGTAATTTCTCTGCCGGCAGTCTTCAGCGTCAGAAGGGTGAGGAAATCCTCGATCTCAGCGACTTTGCTTTCCTTTATGCGTATGCCACGATCGGCGACGATGGTGGAGGCATTTACCATATTCACCTCCTGGTCGAGGATGGGAGCGAACAGCCCTTTGAACATTGCGGTGTTTACCAGTTCGGTGTTGTAACGCGAGATCTCGCCGCCGTAAATGATCTCCAGTTCATCGATTTGTGGTCTGAACAGCTGGGTGCACAGGCTGCCCATTCTCTCAGCCAGCTGCAGGTAGGGTCTGATGAAAGCCTGTAGCCTGGGGTCGATGGACGGGATGTTCAAGGGATATTTGACCAGATCCCCGCGCAGTGCCTTGATCAGCTCATCGGCGATGTTCCGCCCAACGCGCTGCAGAGCTTCCTTTGTAGAGCCGCCCATATGAGGGGTCAGGATCACGTTGTCCATGGAGAAGAGCTTGTGTTTTTGGCAAGGTTCCTGGTCGAAAACATCCAGTGCAGCGCCGGCCACCCGGCCGCTTTTTAGGGCTCTGTACAGCGCCTGCTCATCGACAATGCCCCCCCGGGCGCAGTTGACCACCCGGACGCCCTTTTTCATCAGGCCGAACTGGTCATCACCTATCATCCCGTATGTCTCGTCGTTTTTTGGGGTGTGGATGGTGATGAAATCCGCCTGCCGGCATAGTTCATCGAGGGTTTCCATCCTTTGCGCCCCAAACCGTTCGAACCGGTCCCCGGTGATGTAGGGATCATAGGCGATGACCCGCATTCCCAGACCCTGGGCCATGCGGGATACCATGGATCCGATCCGGCCCAAGCCGACGATGCCCAGACATTTTTCATAGGCTTCTTCGCCGCGAAGCCCCTTCTTGTTCCAGTTCCCGTTTCTCAGCCGGGCGGTGGCCTTGGGGATGTTGCGCAGCTGAGCCAGCAGCATGGCCATGGTGTGCTCGGCAGTGGATATGGTATTGCTTTCCGGAGCGTTCACCGCCAGGATGCCTTTCCGGGTGGCCGTTTCCATGTCGATATTGTCCACTCCGGTGCCGGCTCGGGCGATGACCTTGAGCTTTGTGGCCCGCGCCAAAGCCTCCTCATCCAGTCGAGTGTTTCCTCGGACGATGATCCCGTCGTATTCCCCGATGCAGGCCAGCAGGGCCTTTCGAGAAAGATCGAACCTGACCTCCACCGTTAACTCCTGGCGTAGCCGGGCCAGACCTTGATCGGAGATGGGTTCTGTGACCAGTACTTTCAAGAAATGGCTCCCCATTGTTCAGAGATCATCTTCTGGGCTGCCAACAGGCCCGCCCCTTCGGCGAAATTGTAGTTCATAGTTCGCAGGCCTCTTTCCAGGACGGCGATGGCTGTGATTATGTCCAGCTCATCCACGTAGCCCAGGTGAGCCAGACGGAAGATTTTTCCCTTAAGATGAGCCTGTCCGCCGGCCACCACCGCGCTGAGCTGTTCGTTTATATGATGCAGAAGCTGGATACCATCCATTCCCTCGGGTACTTTGACCGCGGTGAGAGCATTGGCCGGTCGCTGGGCGAAAAGCTTTAAGTCCATGGCAGTTATAGCTGCGCGGGTGATTTTGGCCAGCCGCGCGTGCCGCTGAATGACGTTCTCCAGACCCTCTTTCCGGATGAGCTTCAGGGCGGCATCAAGGCCATAGAGAGTGGTGATGGCCGGAGTGAAGGGTGTCTGGTTTTTCTCCGAGAAGCGGCGCATCTGGGCAAAATCCCAGTAGAATTTCGGAAGAGTGGCCTCCTTGACCCTCTCCCAGGCGGCATCATTCAGGCTTAGCTTTTCCATCGCATCACGGAGCTGAGGATAGTCATCACCTTCCAAACAATAGATACCGGCATAAACCATCGGTACCACCTTTTTGTATCCGGGTAATGCTTTTGTTGCGGAGGCATCTTCTCCTTTCCAAAGCGTGTCCCCAACTCTTGCTTCGCCGACGGACTTTAAGCCGGTAACAATAAAGCCAACTTCACCAGGTTTCAGTTCTTTTTGGGATTCATAAGTGGGGCGGAAGTAACCGATGTC
>DAOVRJ010000193.1 GCA_030628225.1 Candidatus Zixiibacteriota bacterium
AAAACGTTGATGGGAAAACATCTCCGGGATCATTTTGGCCTTGACTCTGTCCGTCTACCGGGTTACATTTATCGGTGAGCGGGGCCGGTGAGGTTCCGCTTTTTTTTGAATTTGGATACGTCATTCGTAAGAGGTTGGTTCGTGTTACGTGGTACGTGTTACGTGGAAACAGCGAGATTCGAGATTCGAGGATCGTAAAGGCTGAAATGCAGAGGCTGGAGGCTAGTAACGGAAAAGACTGTCTGGTTTTTATCTTTTACCAGGATCCAGCATCCGCTTCTTTCAACTCTCTAAACTCCCTAAATTCTCAAACTCGCTCAACTATAATCCAGGATCCAGCATCACAATCATCCATTTCCCTATTTGTAGCACCATACCCCACCAGGTCCTACCAAAGTGAGCTGACACCGTGCGCTGGCTTCTTGCCCTCCTGTTTATTCTCCTGCTTCCTCTCCCCGGCCACACGGCCTTCCAGTTCCTGGACACGGGCGCACGCCCTGTTGCTATGGGCGGGGCCTTCTGCGCCGTGGCCGATGACGCCCACGGGCCGCATTACAATCCCGCCGGCATGGCCTGGATCCATGGCCGCAAGGCGGCCATCAGCTATTGCCAGTTCTTTCGACTGGCCGACCTGGCCCTCCACGAAGTCTCATTTGTCCAGCCGACTTCATGGGGTGTTCTGGGCCTGGCCGCCCGGCGGTTTGGCGGAGATCTCTACCGGGAGATGTCCGTAGATCTGAGCTTTGCCCATCCCCTGTCAGAGAGCGTGTCGGTGGGGATTTCCATGCGCGGCTTGCAGCTAACTATTTCCGGCTATGGATCGGACGAGACCTTGAGCCTGGACCTGGGCCTTCTGGCGGCCATGACCAGCAGGCTTCGCTGGGGACTATCCGTGCGCAACCTGAACAACGGTCGTCTGGGAAGAGGGAAAGAGGAGATGCCCCAGGTTTTAATGGTGGGGTTTGCTTTCCGTCCACACTCCCGGCTGCTTCTTTCTGCCGATCTGTTGGAGGACATCTCCGATTGTTCTCTGGAAAAGCTGGCCGGCGCATATCCCATCGAGCTCTGCCTGGGCCAGGAATCCAGCCTCTGGGATCCCCTGACCCTCCGCTTGGGCCTGCAGAGCTCCCCAACCCGATTTTCAGTGGGCTTAGGTCTCCGGGCCGGTCCCTTCCATCTCAACTACGCCTATCGTTCCCATCAGTTCCTGGACGAAACCCACTATGTTTCCCTCACATCACCCTAAATCACAGCGTCTTGGCGTAAAGGTTGCTTTCGGGCAACCGACTCCTCACAGCGCTGACCATGGAGGACAACGTGTGCCATCCCACGGCTCTGCTTGCCACACTGCTGCTGTGCCTCCTTTTCCCCTTCCCGACCCAGGCTCAGGAGAGTGACTTTATCCCCGATGAGGATATGCTGGAGGCGGATGATGATGCCTTCGATCCTCAGGAAGTCCTGGAGAGGCTGGAGGCACTCCGCCGGCACCCCCTGGATCCCAACCGGGCTTCGTTTTCCCAGTTACAGCAGATCCCTTATCTGTCGGCGTCTCAGATCAGGGGCATTTTGGATCGCCGAAAGAAGGACAAGTTCGAAAGACTGGCGGACCTTCTTCAGGCGGAGGGAATGGACCCAGGGACCCTGGCCAGAACCCGGCCGTTTCTCAGGATTCGCCCGGTTCGCCGGAATCGGAGTCATCTGCGCTCACGGGGGGCAATAACCCTGCCGTTGGCCCGGGGGTTTGGGGAGGGCCACTATTGGGGCGATCCTTTTAAGATTTACCTTCGCCTGAATCTGTCCGTAAACGAGCATCTGCGAATGGGTATTCTCTCCGAGAAGGATCCCGGGGAGCAAGAAGTGCTTGATCACCGGTCTCTCTTCGTTCAATTGGAGAGTATTGGTCCCCTCCAGCGGGCCGTCGCGGGAGACTTCGCCCTGGAGTTCGGGCAGGGACTGGTTCTGTGGACCGGCGGCGGCTCTGCGGGAGGAGCTCGCTCCCCTTCCGACATTAAACGCAGGGGACGGGGTATCAGGCCGTACATATCCACGGACGAGAATCTTGGCCTGCGCGGGATCGCTGCCGCCTGTGTCCTGGGTCCTGTGGAGTTATCCCTGTTTTTCTCCAGGGCACTTCTGGACGCCAGCCTCGAGGGAGATGGAGCCAGAAATTTCTACCGCAGCGGGCTGCACCGGACTCAGGGCGAGATGGAGAAGAAGGATGTCCTCGGCGAGACCCTGCTGGGCGGCCATTTAAGCGGACGTCTCTCCCAGGACCGGGTCGTCGGGCTGACCTGGTATAGCTCCCGATATCGCCCCGGCCTGATCGTTCCGGATCACATTCGTAGTCGCTATGCCTTCCGGGGCGATGTCAGCCAGGTCTGGGGCGGCCACTTCGATCTGGTCTTCGGTCCTCTTGGCCTCTTCGGAGAGATCGCCTCCAATCAGCGGGGAGCTCTTGGCCTCTTACTGGGTCTTCTGCTGGACAGCGCGTCTTTGCGCACCACGCTGGTCTGTCGCCATTACCCGCCGGACTTCTGCAATCCTCATGGCGCCGCCCTGGCTGCCAAAGAGGACCAGAACGAGTCCGGCATGCTGCTGGGCCTGGCCTGGCGACCGGCCACCGGCTCTCGATTGGAGCTGCTGGTGGATGGATATCGCCGTTTCTGGCGTAGCTACCAGTTGGAGATGCCCTCAGCCGGGGGAAAATGGTCACTCCAGCTGGTGCAGAAGCTGGGCAGTCGGACGATGTTTACCTTTCGCCACCGGGAACAACATGGGGATGTGGCCGTGGCCTTCTCGCCGGGGATGGGCAAAAATGTCCGCCGTCACAAGCGTGGGCGGCGATTTCAGTTGGACTGGAAAGCCTCCAGAATGGTGGAGGTGAGAGGGCGATTGGAGACCAACCGGGTGTTTGTCGAGACCAAGGGTTATAGGGAGCGCGGGGCCCTGCTTCTGGCCCAGCTAAAATTTGTCCCTGGCAAGGCCATTAGTTTGAGAGGAATGATCGTCTTCTTCCGGGCCCCCACCTACGATGCCCGGATGTATGTCTGCGAGGTGGGACCGGCCGGCGTGGCCCGCAATGTGGCCCTTTTCGGTCGCGGCAGCCGGGTTTTCCTGGTGCTGAAAGTGAGGGTTATCAAAGGATTGGAGATTTCCGCCAGATTTTGCAGCATCCACTACGATGACCGGCAGTCCATAGGACATGGTCTGCAGGAGATAGGGCAGAATGTGAAGAGGGAAGCCATGATACAACTGGATGGGAGATGGTGACCAAATCGCTCATCAGGTTGGTTTTGATGGAGTTGGTCTTTTTCACCAGGTCCGGAAAAAATCCTTGACCAGCTTGGAAAAAAATGTTATTATGAAGTGAGAAATTCCACCGGGCCCATAGCTCAGTTGGTTAGAGCCACCGGCTCATAACCGGTCGGTCCCTGGTTCGAATCCAGGTGGGCCCACGTAAAAAAGCCGGGGGTTTGGGTCGGGGAAAGCACTTCTATTTTGGGGCGATTAGCTCAGTTGGTTGGAGCGCCACGCTCACATCGTGGAGGTCACAGGTTCGAGTCCTGTATCGCCCACTCAGCTTTTGGTAATTGTGTAAGGCAACTTGTCTTGAAGGTGTGATAACACATTTCTAAAATAACGCAGTTTACAAAAGATAAATAGACGATTTTATAAAAGGAGAACAAGATGCGCAAGAAGATCTTATTAAGTGTGTTGACAATAGGCTGTTTGGGAAGCCTATTTGTTGGACTTACGGCTACTAAGGACTTTGCGACGCGAAGAGAGCCAAGAGCAAAAGAAGATACCGTAAAATCAGCCGAAATCCTTGAAGCAAAACAGGCACCAGTAAATTCTACAAAAACCAAACCGATGACGAAGGCGGATTCGCTGAGGATAAAGGAGCTCGAGAGGGAAATGATTGAAGAAATGATTGAGGAGGACATACGGTTTTACAAACCTAAGGTTGATCAATATATAAAATACTTGGAGGAAAATTACGATAATCCAGCCATTGACGTTCCTGAGGGTTGCATTTCTTGTTTGGGTAAGTCGCGAGAGCTAAAGGCAATTTCAGTATTGAGCAAAGTGCTTTTATACAATCCTCGGAGTTCTTACAGACGGCTTGCTGCCCGCGCTATAAAGCGGATTGAACTTTACAATGAAGATCGAAGCGCCATTCCAACGTTAAAGGAGGCATCTCAAACTCCTAATGTTGGAGTACAATTAGTAGTTTTAGAAGTACTAATAGACTTAGGAGAAAAAGAAAGCGCTATACCCCTTCTTTTCTCCATATTTAAAAAAGAACCGGATTTTTTCAAAATGTCACTGGAAGCTTCAATTGATTATGTTGATCGCTCCGATCTTCCATACTCTGAGCAATTAAATCTTGCAAAAGGATTATTTGAACATTACCAATCGTTAGCGCTAAAAATGCTGATGGAAATTGGGAACGACAAAGTCGTAGAAGGATTGGAACAATGCCTAAATTCTCAAGATGAGTGGATTCGTGAAAAAGCTCAAAATGCATTAGAGAAAATAACAAAACGGCAGAAAAAAGAAAAGTTGGTGAAAGAGAGGCAGGGATGAAATGTAAACAAGTTGTGTGGTTATTCAGTTTGATATTCTTCATCGGATTTCAGAATTCATATGGTTATGATGTATATCAAGTAATTCGTTATGCCGATAAGTGGGTGGATCCTTATGAAGCAGCGAAATACCGCAATCCCCGTTTCAACGATTATGATGATGATTGTGCCAACTTTGTATCTCAATGCC
>DAOVRJ010000140.1 GCA_030628225.1 Candidatus Zixiibacteriota bacterium
GACCTGGAGGAATACGACTGGCTGCACCTGCATCACGAGGATTTCACCGGCCAGTTCAGCAAATTCATCGCCTTCCGCAACCAGGAGTGGTACCGACGGATGAAGATCGGGGCCGAGGCCATGGCTCGCAAAATGGGCTTCGCCAAGGTCCCGGATGAAAAAAAGGCCGTGGCCAGAGCCATCCGCGATTACGTGACTCGCGGCGGTTTCCTCTTCGCCATGTGCTGTGCGCCCAACACGATAGACATCGCTCTTGCCGCCGAGGGGGTCGACATCGTGCCCACCGAATACGACGGTGACCCGGTGGACGCCAACTGCCAGGCCAGATTGGATTTCTCCAAAACCTTCGCCTTCGAGAACTTCGTTCTGGAAACCAACCCCTACTTCAGCCCTTTCGCCAACATCGACGTCAACCGGGTGAACACGCCGGGGCGGCTGAAGGCCCTGGATTTTACCCTGTTTGATTTCTCGGCCAAGTACGACCCCGTGCCCACTATGCTGGTGCAGGATCACGTGGCTTACATAAAAGGCTACTATGGCCTGGCCACATCTTTTAACAAGGCCTTGATCAAAAAATCGGTAACCATCCTGGGAGAGGTGGAAGGGAAAAACAGGGTCAAGTACCTGCACAGCAACCTGGGGCGGGGAACCTTCACCTTTTTTGGGGGACACGATCCCGAGGATTACGAGCACGCCATCGGCGACCCGCCCACCCAGCTCTCCCTGCACAAGAACTCGCCGGGATACAGGTTGATCCTCAACAATATACTATTCCCCGCAGCCAGGAAGCGGGAGAGGAAGACGTGACCTTATCAGTAATAAAACTGGATGCTGGATACTGGTTAAAAACTTGCTTGTAGAAGACATTAAGCGGAATCCATAAAGTCTTAATGTTGATAATCCAACATTCCGGAACAAGATTTTAAGATATAGGATCAAGAACTGGGGATGGGGGATCGGGGAACGAGGATCAAGGATCGAGGATCCGCCTTTCTCAACTCTCCCAACTCTCAACTCGCCAAACTCTTTCAACTCTCTGAACTCCCCCAACTCGCTCAACTCTCTAAACTTCTTCCACGCCACACGCATTACACATCACGCAACACGCAACCAGATAAGGCAACGCGCCAAAATGACGCACATCAAACACATATTCCGACCGATCCTCCCGATCTTACTGGTTATCAGCGTCTGGCCGTTAACCGCCCTGGCCCAGACCAGCAATATCCCGGCGGCCTTCCTGGACATCGGGTACGGAGCCAGGCCCATGGGCATGGGCGGCGCCTTCGTGGCCATCGCCGACGACGCCAATGCGATCCTGCACAATCCCGCCGGCCTTGCCCGCCTGGACAGGACACAGCTCACCGGCATGTACGCCAACCAGATGGGCCTGGTACCTTATGGTTTTGTGGGTTTCGCCCGACCCCTCTGGCAAAGGATGGGCCTGGGTGGGGGGGCCATCTTCTCCGGCGACGAGGCCCTGCGGGAGATAACAGCGTTGCTCTCCGTGGCCCGGCGGCTAATACCCGCCCTGGACATCGGTCTCAGCGCCAAGATGCGCTGGGCCACTTACGGGAATAACGCCGATGGCGCCTGGGATCCCGGAGGGGGCAACCGCTAGGTACAGGGTCAGGCCCTGGGTTTTGGCTTCGACCTGGGTCTGCTTTACAACCCGACCGAGAGAACCAGCGTGGGCCTGATGTGGCGCGACATCCTGGCGCCGGTCACCTGGGAGGCCAACAACGATGCCGGCACAGCCCGGGGTGGGGGGGAATCGATCCCCATGGCGCTCGTTCTGGGGACGGCCCTCCGGCTGGGTGATGGGTCGAGCTTGTCTCTGAACCTGGACCGCTCGCTGAGCTCCGACGCCTGTGACCGGATCAGCCTGGGCTACGAGAACCGGCTGTGGGAGATAGTCTCCGTCCGTGCCGGATTCGGCCAGCAGATCAACGCCGATCCGGACAGGCTCTACTCGCTGGGCATGGGTCTGGAGAGTGATGTTCTCTCGACCTGGCATCTCGCTTTCGATCTCGCTTACCTGTTTCATGAGCTGGCCAACACGCCGAGGGTGTCGCTGACGATTGGATTTTAAGCGAAGCAGACTTGCCGCTGTGAAAAGCCCGGCCGGTATTGGCAGGGCTTTTTTTATTTTGGGGAAGAGATAGAGAGTTATGAGAGTTGAGAGAGTTAAGGGAGTTTAGCGAGTTGGGAGCTTCTTGAGCTCGTAGCTTGGAACTCGGAGCCCGGAGTGCCACTCCGTCCCCTTTTAATTCGATCTTAATTTCTTTCGTTCCGAGTTCCACGTTCCGCATTCCGCGCTCGGTGGCAACTCATTAACTCAGTAAACTCATTAAACTCTCCAACTTTTTTGGGGGGGAGGTTTCCCCCTCGCTCCGGCCCGCGTGGCGCCGCGCGCCACCGGCTGGCTATGGCCTTCGGCCATACCGTCCTTGCTCATCCGCCGCGGCCGGCCGCCAGCCTCGCGGTCCTCCGCTACCCCCTCGTGGCGGGGATGAGAGTTTGGAGGTTGATAAGAGTTCGGAGATGAGGTCGAGGGTCGGTGCTTTTCATGGTGAACGTGGAACGGAAGTCGGCTGTCGGTTTCGAAGCTCGTTACGTTTGTCGAAATGCTTTATTCGTCAGTCGTTATAGCAATTCAGTGGTCTTTCCACGATCAACGATTCACGATCCCCGACTTACCTAACGCATTTCGACGCCGATAAATGACAAGCTGTCAGCTAATTTTTTCTGCAGAGGCGGGAGCCTCTGCGCAAAAACGCACGCGCGATTCATGAACCGCGCGTGAACACGCTTCTTTGGCCTCGCTCTTCAGAATGACAAAGAGACAAAATTCCTCTCCCAACACGAACCGCGGCTGCTCTCTCATTTCCCGAATCACCCGATATTTCAATCACCCAATATTTTACTTGACAAATTTGCTAGCCCGTGGTAAGATGGAGTTGAAAACTAAATGCGTTATTCTGACAGATTATGTTGGATATAAGCTCATCGACCTCAATCCGTCTTCCTTTCAAGTCTTCTCATTCTCACAGGAGGTGCAGCCATGAAAGCGACTGCTATTATGTTCGTGCTGTCGATGGCCCTGCTATCGACAGCGGCATTGGCCGAGGTGCCCGGCCTGATCAACTACCAGGGCACACTCACCGACCAGTATGGCGTGGCGGCGGATACCACCCTTCCCATGACCTTTGCCATCTACACCGACTCCACGGGAGGAATGCCCATATGGAATGAGATGCAGCCGGTGGTGGTGGTGAGCCACGGGCTTTTCAACGTCCTGTTGGGCAGGGAAAATGCCATCTCAGACACGGTTTTCAATGGTCCCTCTTGTTGGCTGGAGATTCAGGTGGGGAGCGATCCGGAGATGCAGCCTCGGCAGCGAATTGTCGCTGTAGGATATGCCTTTCGGGCCGCAGAGGCCGACACTGCCGACTATAGCCGGAGTGCACTAGCTGTTGATGATGGCGACTGGACCATTGATGGCGACGACATGTATTCTGCTGTACCGGGGAATGTCGGCATCGGGACGGCGAGTCCAACGAAGAGATTACATGTGTCCAATTCAACTTCCAGTTTTGGAATGTTCATGGTGGAAAATTCCAATTCCGGCGATCATGAAGCGACCATCGCATTTAAAGAGGGAAGCGACGCTGCTGGCGATGAGATTTGGGTTGCTGGAGTCGGGGGATGGGGCAATACCAACGACTTCATCATAGGCCGCGGTGCCACGAAGTTCTTGTTAACGCCAGCCGGAAATGTTGGCATCGGCACGGCGGATCCAGCCGAGATGTTGCATCTCCACAAATCCTCTGGAACACTCGGTGTGCGCATGTCAAGTGATTCCTTAAGCTATCAGTACTTGAATTTCGGAGCCACGAACGGTTATGGAATAGGACGTGATCCTGGCGACAAGTTTTTCATCAACAGAGAAGAACCTCTTGGTTCTGGAGTGTTGAGGATTCTGACAATTCAATCAAACGGCAACGTGGGCATCGGGACATTGAGTCCTGGGGCCAAACTGGAGGTGTCTTCTACTGAACCAAATATTTGGCTCAACCGCGGCAGCAGTTCTTATTCAGCAGACTTTAGTTTTACAACGGCTGGAAGTGCCGATTGGCAAATCTATACACCCGCGGGGGGAAGCGCCCTGAATATTGACAACCAAAGCTCTCAAACAGTGCAGACATTCCTGCAGAATGGCAACGTGGGCATCGGAGTGACGGATCCCGATGATAAATTAGAGGTGAATGGAAACATCCAACTAACAACTTCATGGCCCAATATCTCCGGCGAAAACCTCAAAATCTGGGGCAGCTCAGGATCAAACCTGCTTTTGCAGGCGACGACAACAGGAAACGTCGGTATCGGCACCGTGGCCCCGGGAGAAAAGCTCACCGTTCGCGGAAACATCCGCATAGAGAGCGTAGGCTCAGGTTTGCCCGTCGTTGAGCTGGGCGAAGGGCTTGATTATGCCGAGGGGTTCGATGTCTCGGCTGCGCAGGGGATCGGTCCCGGCTCGGTGCTGATCATCGACCCGGATAACCCAGGTAAATTGACGCTTTGTGACAATCCTTACGACAGCAAAGTCGCCGGCATCGTGGCCGGAGCCAGGGGCCATGGCTCCGGCGTGCGTCTTGGACCAGGCCAGTTTGACCACGACGTGGCTCTGGCCGGGCGGGTGCATTGCAACGTGGACGCCACGGAGGCCGGAGTGGAGCCCGGGGATTTGCTGACCACCTCGGCCACACCGGGCCATGCCATGAAAGCCGCAGACCATGGACGAGCGCAGGGCGCCATTCTGGGAAAAGCCATGGAAAGGCTGGAAAAAGGCCAAAAGGGGCAGATTCTGGTCCTGGTAACCCTTCAGTAGCTGGGAGGTGACGATCATGAAAAAGTTCATCCTGACAATCCTGGTCGCCTCCCTGGGGATCATGGGGCTCATATCATCTGTTCAGGGAGAGATGGTCATCGCCAGCCAGGATGATCTGCTGGGAAGATATGAGAAAAGCGACCGGGCCTTTAGGCGTCTGCAGATCGGGAAACTTGTCTCCTACTTCCACCAGCGGAAGATCGATGAGGCCACCGTGGAGAAGGACTTCATACGCTATATTTTCGATGTGAATACCGGAGAGCTCGTTGAAGAAAAACGACAATGGCGAGAAGGACTGCCGGATCACGTGGCCCCGGTGATCTCTCAAGAGCAGGCGGAATCCATGGTTGATGGCGTCATACGGTTTAGCAGGCTGTACATCATATCCTCCGAGACCGATGTTTTTCGCATCGAACCAATCCCGGAAAACCCCTGTTGGGTGGTGTCCAGCAACGTGGGCAAGAGGATCGTTGTCACCATCATCGACGCCATGACCGGCGAAAAGCTGGGCTACGGGCTCCCGCCGCCATATGAGGGGTTCTCGCTTCGCGGGCGCCATGAAGGTGACTGCAACTTCTGGTATAATCACGCCGAAAACGCCAGGGTCTGGTTTGAGGCGATGGGGTACAGTACCGAGATGGTCGCTTGCCCCAGCGACGGGAAGGTGCAAAGCCACATTCAATCCGATGACACGGCCATGTTTTACGAGCTGGCTCATGGGACCTCCGTGAGCTTCCACAACAATAACCCCGATAGCGTAAGTATAACTGCTGCCGAAGTGGAGACTTGGATTGCATCATACGCCAGCATGCCCTTCACCTTCATTGGAAGCTGCGGGGGTATGTGCGACACGAGTGATAATACCCTGTCGTATGAGTTCAGGAAAGGTTACAATGTCGATGCTGTAAGCGTTGGTTATTGCGAGATGTGGATCCCCGGCTGTGAGGCTGACTGCTGGCCCTGGGCCGTAGAATGGCAGACTGAGATGTTCTCTTATATGTATCAGGGCTACACCGTGGGATATGCCTTTGACCGGGCGAATCTGGCCGTTCCCGCCTGTGCCGATACGAACAATTGCATGCGCATAATCGGGGATACGCAAATGACATTCATCCCCCCGGTGACCAGAAGCCTGTGCGGAGATGTCTATGATGGGTACAAAGGTCCCTTGGCCATGAACGCCAGGGATTACTACATCCGCTGCGATATCACCGTTCCCAGCGCAGACACACTGACTATCTATTACTCTACTGGTCTGGCATTTATGAACGACTCCAAGATCACTTCTCAGGGAACATTGAACGCAGATGGATCTTGGGGTCAGATCAGGTTCGCCGTTGAAGGAGACAGTACCAAGGGGATGGCGTTTACCGGCCAGCTTCGGATGCAGAACGGAGGGCAGATAAAAATATATGAATAGCACCTGAATTTGTGAGGCCACTCTGCGGTCTTTGAGGAGATGTTTATCAAAACCCTTTACCTTCACAGGAGGTGCACCATGAGAGCGACTGCTATTATGTTCGTGCTGTCGATGGCCCTGCTATCGACAGCGGCATTGGCCGAGGTGCCCGGCCTGATCAACTACCAGGGCACACTCACCGACCAGTACGGCGTGGCGGCGGATACCACCCTCCCCATGACCTTTGCCATCTACACCGATTCGACGGGAGGAATGCCCATATGGAATGAGATGCAGCCGGTGGTGGTGGTGAGCCACGGGCTTTTCAACGTCCTGTTGGGCAGGGAAAATGCCATCTCAGACACGGTTTTCAATGGTCCCTC
>DAOVRJ010000081.1 GCA_030628225.1 Candidatus Zixiibacteriota bacterium
AAAGCAAAAAGGTAAAACAACTCTCCAGAAAGCGGAGAAGGCAGATGAGTGAGATCCGGCACAGGAAAAAAACCTCTCCAGCAGAACAATTTGGGGAATCAGTACCAGATTTTGTGCGTTTTGATACTGGATTCTGGATCGGTTTTTTTCTTTTCTCGAATCTCGAATTTCTAGTCTCGGCCTTTAACCAGGATCCGCCTTTTCGGCCACAGCACAAAGCCGGGTCCAGTATGTGAACTCGGTTTCTGATAAAGACAAAAGATCCTCAGATTTTAGTTGACCTGGGCCGGCAATTTTTTATATTTTTAGTCTATCGAAGGAGAACTTTCTCTCCGGGTTCAGAGGTTCCGCTCATTGGAAAACAAACTGGGAAAACTTCTGACAACCGTCTTCTTGATCGCGCTGGCGGCGCTGGCCATATCCCGAGTGGGCAACCTGCATGAGGGACCCCTACCCAGCAAACACCAGACCCGGATCATGATGGACACCGTGGTTACCCTGCGGATCTATGCGGGCGATGCACACCAGGTCGAGAAGGCCATGGAGGCAACCTTCGCTGAAATTGAGCGCCTGGAGGGCATACTGAGCAGATGGATACCCAGCAGCGAGATCAGCAAAATCAACGACACCGCTGGTCGCGGCTCGGTTTCGGTATGTCCGGAGACATGGCAGGCCATCACGGGGACAGAGGAGCTCTCCCGGTTGACCAATGGCGCTTTCGACATCACCATAGGAGCCATTACGCAACTGTGGGACTTCCAATCCGATGAAGCTCGAGTGCCCGATGAAGCGGCCATTCAGAGAGGCCTTCGGTTCGTGGGACCCCAACAGATCCTCCTGGACAGCCTTGATGTCAAGGTAGGCCTGAGAGGACGAGGAGCGGCCATCGACCTGGGGGGCGCGGCCAAGGGATATGCCGTCGACAGAGCCCTGGAGGTTCTGAGGAGGTATGGCGTTAAGGCAGCGGTGGTGGATGCCGGAGGTGACATAGGCCTGCTGGGGAAAAAATCTCGCGGTGAGGTCTGGAAGATCGGCATCAGACATCCCCAGGTCCTGGGGGAAACTATCGAGGTCCTCGAGGTGGACTCAGGGGCTGTGGCCACTTCGGGTAACTACGAGCGCTATTTCTTTCAGGACGGCGTTCGATATCACCACATTCTGGATCCCAAAACGGGCATGCCTGCCAGAGGGGTTGTCAGCGTCACTATCCTGGCCAAGACAGCCCTGGAAGCGGACATTCTGTCCACGGCCGTCTTCGTTTTGGGCCCCAAGAGGGGCATGACCCTTATCGAGCAGTTGGGCGAGGTTGAGGGAATTATCTACGTGGAGGGGCCGGATGGGCTCCGTCGGCTGGCTTCCTCCGGCTGTCCGCCAAGCGAAGGAAAATACAGTTTTTCCACCACACACTACCCAGCAAGGAGGTCCTCATGAGTTTCAGCAAACCATCGGGATTCGTCAGTCTGTTCTTCATCGCCCTGGTCCTGGCCGTTTTGCTGGCCTGCGCCAGTTCTCAGCAGGGTGAAAAACCCGGCGCGGTCATCGACGAGGCGGCACTGCGAGAGCAAGCCCGGGCTGATTCCATCAAGGCAGCTCGTCAATTAGAAATTCGAAAAATCAAGAGCACCGCGTCGGAGTATCACAAGAACAAACAGTACACCGACGCCATCCCCCACTTAGAGAAGGCGCTGCAACTGGATTCCCAAAATGAGGGCGCTTATTTTATGCTGGCCGACTGCTATTTCCGGCTGGACAACCTGGATCAGGCCGTAGAGGTCTATAAACGAGCCATCTCACAAGATCCCCAGAACGGCAATTTTCATCAGTACCTGGGTTACATGCTCGATAGAAAAGGCCTGGCCCAGGAGGCCATGGCGGAGTATGAAAAGGCCGTGGAGCTGATGCCGGAGAGCGTGGAAGCCCACCTGGCTCTGGCTAACATTTATCTGGGTAAGGAGATGGACAATCCAGCCATAGAACACTACGCTCGCGTGGTGGAGCTGGACGCCACCAGACGGGAGGTGCTGTCGGTCCTGTCCAAGCTTTACGCGAAACACTCCATGAGGGAGGAGCTGGCCATTGCTCACGAGAGCCTCTTGAAATTGGATCCCAACGACAGGACCACCATGCTGGAGCTGGGGAAAACTTACACTGAGCTGGCCCGAAATGAGGAGGCGGTCGAGCTGCTGCAGAAACTTATCCAGGTAGAGCAAGATAACGTCAAGGCCTATCTGTATTTGGGCACGGCCTTGAATAACCTGGAGCGCAATTCAGAGGCTATCTCCACTTATAAAAAAGCCTTGCAACTGGAGCCAGAGAACCTCCGGGCTATGAGCGATCTGGCTTACTCCTATAGTGAGTCCGGCAATCACAGCAAGGCCTGGAGCCAAATAAAAAAAGTGGCCAAGCTGAATCCCGACTACGCCTATAGGTTCGTCGTGCGCGGGGAAATTTACGAGAGCGAGGCCGAGCCCCATATCAAGCCAGATGGCCAGGTAAAATGGGCTGGGAAACTGAAGTACGAGAAGGCAGTGGCAGAATATAAAAAGGCGCTGAAGGATCCGGAATGGGGAGAATATGCCCGCAAAAAGATCGAATACCTCCGCCCATTCTTGCCCACGCCGGAGGATCGCTTCTTTTACGGAAATAAGGAGTAGCAGCTCGGAAGGTTTTTACTCCAACAGCTTTCTGAGCTCCTCCATGAACTCTTTTTTATCCTTGAACTTTCGATACACCGAGGCGAAGCGCACGTAGGCCACCTCATCGAGCTGGTGCAGTTTCTCCATCACCAGCTCGCCGATCTCCTTACTCTTGACCTCGTTTTTGGAGAGGTTATAAAGCTCGTTTTCGATTTCGTCCACCATATAGTCGATACGTTTGGTGCTGATGGGACGTTTTTTACAGGCGGTGACGATGCCCTGGAGGAGCTTCTGCCGATCATAGGGCTCGCGCCGCCCGTCGTTTTTCATCACCGTCAGAGCAACCTTTTCTATATATTCGTAGGTTGTGTAACGCTTGCCGCATTTCAGACACTCCCGTCTTCTCCTGATGGCCTTTCCCTCCTTGCTGGAGCGGGAGTCTACCACTTTATCCTCCTCGAACCCACAGAAGGGACATTTCATCTGCGCCTCCCCCGTTTTTAATGAGAAAGAAACCCGCTACACGTTTTTCCGTTCCCTATGGCTGCCACTGAACATTTACCGGCAAATCGACTCATCCCTCTATTTGGCAAACATCAAGCCCTGACTCCCGGATCAGCTCCCTGGAGAGGTCATCGGGATAGCCCTGATTGTAGACCACCCGTTTGATCCCCGCATTGATGATCATCTTGGTACACAGGACGCAGGGGAAATGGGTGGAGTAGATGGTGGCTCCTTTGATGCTCACTCCAAAGGTTGCGGCTTGAATGATGGCGTTTTGCTCTCCATGGATGCCCCGGCATAGTTCATGCCGCTCCCCCCGGGGAACCTTGAGTTTCTCCCGCAAGCAACCCACTTCCTCACAATGCCGTAATCCCGCTGGAGCCCCATTGTAGCCAGTGGCCAGGATCTTCTTGTCCTTGACCAGTACAGCCCCTACCTGTCTTCTCAGACAAGTAGCCCGACAGGCCACTCGTTTGGTGATGTCCATGAAGTACTCATCCCACGAAGGCCGCGGCATGCCCAGCTCCTTCCAGAAAATAAAGTTCTCTGCGGACAAGAATGAACGTGTCAGTCAAGAATCTCTAAACACTGTTGCGACCAGGCCTCCAGGGTATCCCGGCGTTTCTTCAACTCCTCCACCGTCACAAATCCACCCCTGGTAATCTGACGCTCCCGTCTGCGCACCGCCGGTCTGTCCAGATCCCAGAGGTGCACGATGCCGAAGTGAACCTGGCCCACTGGGTTAGAATCATCGTTGATCAAGGCCATAATTCGCTCTCGATGTCCGGCCTCGACGCGGACCTCCTCGGCCACCTCTCGGGCGGCAGCCTGGAGGTAAAAAGTCCGCTGGGAGGAAAACAGGTTCAGGTCTTTGGGCTGTATGTGCCCCCCGATGCCAATGGAACCCTTGGACCTCAACCGGTGCTCCCCAGCCTCCTTACCCCGCACGTAGTGGAAAACCACCTGCCCGCACCTTAAAATCACATAGGGGATCAGCTGTTTCAAGCCAGGATCGCGCTCCGCCCGGCTGCGCTGAACGAACCGACAGTTCCCCTCCCCCAGGATCTTGGACAGGTAAGGCCGGACATCTTTACAGAGCCCCTGGAAATGGCCCAGGTCGTGTAACAGATGGCTTTCGAACACCAGGACGAGCTCTTCTTTGCCGGAGCTCTTTAACATCCCTTGCCCTCTACTGCCTTAATGCGTAAGCTTCTGCTATCTTTGCGGAATTCAAACATCCTCAAAGAATTGGGACCGGGGGGAAATCCAGGTCAGGGTGGGCCACATTGCTCACATAGTTGGTGTATGTGGCCAGGGCCATGGTCCCCAGAATTTCCATGGTCTCTTCATCACCAAAGCCATTATTCCGCAGGCTTTTTAGGTCAACAGAAGCTATCTGGCCGCTTGTTTCCAAAACACGCTGCACGAATTTCAGAAGAGCGGTCTCCCGGGGGTCAGCAGCTTCAAAGCGGCGGGCATCCAGACATTCCTGGGCCGTGAGCAGATCGTTATCTTGGCCCATTTTAGTATTGGCCGCCACACAATAGCGGCAACCGTTAAATTCCGATGTGGCCAGAGTGATCAGCATCTGCAGGCGACCACCCAACTTCCCACCAGCCAAACTGGCCTTCAACTTCAAAAAACCGTCAAAGCCCATGGTCGAGTTGGCCAAATGGCGGAACATATTGGGAATCATCCCCAGTGTTTTTTCCACCTTAGCAAACAAGTTTCGAACCAGGCTGCTGGCCTGTGCCCCATCAACATAATTTATTCTGGGCATGAGAATACCCCTTTTTCTGGTTTTCGTTGCCCGACCGGAGCAACTGTTTTTCATCAGATCACCAGGAGCTTAACCTCCTCTTCTCATAAATCTTCGTACAGGGGAAAGGCCTCGCACAGCTCACCGACCTTCCCTTTCACCCGGGCGTAAACCGATTCATCGTTCACATTGTCGATCACCTCGGCGATGAATCGGCCCACCTGTTTCATCTGCTCCTCCTTCATCCCCCTGGTGGTCAGGGCCGGAGTTCCCAGCCGGATGCCGCTGGGATTGAATGGCGTCCGTGGATCGAAGGGGATCATATTCTTGTTGCAGGTGATGTTGGCCCGATCCAAAGCTTCCTCGGCCTCTTTACCGGTGATCTCTTTGTTGATCAGATCAACCAAAATCAGATGATTATCCGTACCTCCGGAGATGAGCTTAAAATCGTGAGCCAACAGCTCCTCAGCCAGGGCCCTGGCATTTTTAACGACCTGGGCCGCATACTCCTTGAATTCCGGCTGGGAGGCCTCGTGAAAAGCCACCGCCTTAGCAGCGTTGACGTGATCGTGAGGGCCGCCCTGCAGGCCGGGGAAGACCGCCCGGTCGATATCCTTGGCAAATTGCTCCTTGCACATGATGATTGCCCCTCTGGGTCCCCGCAAGGTCTTGTGGGTGGTGGTGGTCACCACATCGGTGAAGGGAAAGGGACTCTGGTGGAGGCCGCCCACGATCAGGCCAGCGATGTGGGCGATGTCGGCCATGCTGATGGCGCCCACCTCCTGAGCGATCTCATGAAAGGCCGCAAAGTCGATCTCCCGGGGATAGGCAGTGGCTCCGGACACGATGATCTTCGGTTTCTCCGCCCGGGCCAGCTTGCGCAGCTCATCGTAGTCGATGAGATGTGTTTGCGGATGGACCCCGTACTGCACAGCATGGTATGCCTTTCCGGAAAAACTCACCTTGTGCCCGTGGGTGAGATGACCCCCGTGGGCCAGGTTCATGCCCAGGATGGTGTCTCCGAAGTCGAGCAGGGCCACGTAAACGGCCACATTGGCCGGGCTTCCCGAGTAAGGCTGCACGTTAACGTGCTCCGCACCAAAAAGCTTCTTGGCCCGCTCGATGGCCAGATCCTCGGCCATGTCGATGAAGGTGTTGCCCCCGTAATACCGCTTGTGGGGATACCCCTCGCTGTACTTGTTGGTCATCACGCTGCCCAGGGCAGCCAGGACCGCCGGGCTGGCGAAGTTTTCCGAGGGGATCAGCTCCAGACCAGTTTTTTGGCGCCGGATTTCCTGCTCCATAATCTCTGCCATCTGAGGATCTACCTGCCGCAAGGAATCCAGGTTCATGGTGTTCATGTCTTCCTCCTGAACTTGTGCCTATTTCAAGACGTCACATCATCCAATTTCTTGATTCGCCGCATATGCCTGCCCCCCTCGAACTCCGTGAGCAGCCAAACATCCAGGATCTTCACCGCATCCTCCGGGGAAACACGCCAGCCGGAAAGCACCAGCACATTGGAATCGTTATGCTTGCGGGTCATCCGGGCCGCCTGTTCATCGAAGCACAACGCCGCCCGCACCCCCCTTACCCGATTGGCCGTCATGATCATCCCCTGCCCGGTGCCGCAGATCAATACGCCTCTCTCATGCTCTCCGCTGGCCACAGCTCTGGCCACCGGGAAGCCAATATCGGGGTAATCCACCGATTCTTCCGAAAATGTGCCGTGATCGGTGACCTGGTGATTCTGAGATTCCAGATACTTTTTGACTTGCTCCTTCAGCTGAAATCCGGCGTGATCGCTTCCTACGGCGATGTTCATCATGGCCTCCCTTTGATCAACACAACAGGGACTCATCGCCAGGCTCAACGCTCGTCGATGACCCGCTTGGCCTTGCCCTCGGAGCGGGCAATTGTCTTGGGCTCGACCAGGGTCACGCCCACATTGATGCCGATAATACCCCTGATACGACCGTTGACCGCCTTGGCCACTTCGTCCAGCTTCTTCTGTCCCTGTGCCCAGATCTCCGGTTTCGCCTCGACCTCGGCCGACAGGGTGTCTAGGTGACCTCGCTTGCGGATGCGCAGCACATACTGCGGCTCGACCTCAGGCACATCAAGCAGGATGGACTCGATCTGAGAGGGGAAAACGTTGACGCCGGAGATGATCATCATATCGTCCGAGCGGCCCAGCACTCTCTCCATCACCACAAGGGTGCGCCCGCATGAGCACTGCTTGCGGGTGAGTGTACTGATGTCCCGCGTGCGGTAGCGCAACAGCGGCATAGCACGACGCTGGATGGCCGTGAGCACCAGCTCCCCCTGCTGGTCCAGCCCCAGCGGTTCTCCGCTATCCGGATCGATGATCTCGGCGTAGATGTGGTCCTCGCTGATATGCAGGCCCTCTGTATCCCCTTCACAGGAAAAGGAAACCCCCGGCCCCATCATCTCCGTGAGACCGTATGCCTCGTGGGCATGGATGCCCAACCGCGCCTCGATCTCCTGTTTTATCTCCCGCGTCCATGGCTCGGCCCCGAAGACGCCCACTCGAAGCGGCAGCTTCCTCACATCAACACCCATCTCGGCGGCCTTCTCGGCGATGGTCAGGGCATAGGAGGGGGTAGCGAACAGAACGGTCGAGCCGAAGTCGCGCATGATATTGACCTGCCGCTCGGTCGCTCCTGTGGCACTGGGAACTACCGCTGCCCCGATCTTCACCGCCGCCTGGTGGAACCCGAGACCTCCGGTGAACAGGCCGTGGCCGAGGGCGTTCTGGACGATGTCGTCAGGGCGGACGCCGGCCGCCCACAGGTTACGGGCCATGCACTCGGCCCACTGATCCACATCCTCAGCGGTGTAAGGTCCGGTGATCGGCTTGCCCGTGGTGCCGGAGGATGCGTGAACTCGAGCGAGATCCTTCAACGGCACGGCGCACAGACCAAAGGGATAGTTGTCCCGGAGATCGGTCTTGACCGTGAGGGGCAGGTGACGGATATCATCCAACGATCTCAAATCGTCAGGGCCGATGCTTTTCTCCTCAAGTGCCTTCCGGTAAAAGGGAATCCTCTCCTTGACCCAGGCGACGGTCTGGCGCAGCTTGTCCAACTGAAAAACCCGCATCTGCTCAAGGGGCATGGTCTCGAATTTCTCATCCCAGTACACTTTCATCTTCATTCCTCCGAGTTTCATCCTCTTCTTCCGGACCGGCCGAAGAACAGCTCCAACATCTCCCGCCGGGTCTCAGGACACATGGGTCAGCCAACCGTATTTATCCTCCGCCTTGCCGGAGACGATGGCGAAATAGCGCTCTTGAAGTTCCTTGGTGATGGGACCTCGCCCTGCGGACCCCACTGGAATTTTGTCCACAGACCTAATGGGCGTCACCTCGGCGGCGGTGCCGGTGAAGAAAAGCTCGTCGGCGATGTAGAGCAGCTCCCGGGGGATCAGCTGTTCCCTGACCTCCAGGCCCATCTCACCGGCCAGGGTGATGATCGAATCCCTGGTGATGCCCGGCAAAATGGAAGCACCCAGCGGAGGGGTGAGTAGAGCCCCATCCAGAACGATGAAGAGATTCTCCGCGCTGCCCTCGCTGACGTAGCCGGAGACATCCAGAGCGATCCCCTCCACGTAGCCATCCATGAGGGCCTCCATTTTGATCAGCTGGGAGTTCATGTAATTGGCCCCCGCCTTGGCCATGGGTGGAAAAGTATTCTGGGCCATCCGGCTCCAGGAAGAAACGCACACCGGGACGCCCTTCTCGATGGCCTCCTGGCCCAGGTATTTGCCCCAGCGCCACACGGCGATGGCCACGTCCACCGGGCACTTGCTGGGGTCAACGCCCAGAGCCTGGTAACCTCGATAAACCAGCGGCCGAATATAGCAGTCTTTCAGCCCGTTCACTGTGATCAACTGCCTGATGGCCTGGTCGATTTCCTGGGGAGAATATGGTATCTCCATGCGGTAGATCTTGCAGGAGTTGTACAGCCTTTTGGTGTGGTCTTTTAGGCGAAAGATGGCCGGACCTTTCGCCGTGGGATAACAGCGCAGCCCCTCGAAAAGGGAGCTTCCGTAGTGGATCACGTGAGAGAGAACATGTATTTTAGCGTCGTCCCAGTCCACCAGCTTCCCGTTCATCCATATCTTCGCCGACTTCTCCATGGATATAGGCCTCCTTTTATGAAGAACGATAAACTAAAATGACTTGATCCGTTGAAGTGGAAAACAGAGGGATTAGGGACCCCGGAAAAACAGGGATTAGGGGTTAGTGACCCCATCTCCCCCCAACATGCCACTCACTGTAATAGAACATGGTCTTCTTGCTTTTCCCTAACCCCTATACCTTATTCCCTAAACCCTGGAAGGGTTGGGTTGGAAGGGGGATGTTTCCCCCTCGCTTCAGCCCACGTGCCCTGGGGCCACTGTTGGATACTCCCGCCGGGAACTCTCAGTAATAGCTCACGATCCAATTAAAAGGTCTACCTACTACCATCTGATGTGGCCCCCAATGCAAAATGAAAAATGCAGAGTGAAAATTTCAAATTGATCTTTTACTAACTATGTGTTCATCTTGGATCTTGAG
>DAOVRJ010000278.1 GCA_030628225.1 Candidatus Zixiibacteriota bacterium
GTGAACAGCACGTCGAAGACGATGGCCCGGGCCCCCGCCGCATGACAGAACTGGACGGCCGCCGCATAGAGCTGCCGGGGCCATGGCCAGCCCAGGCCGTCCTGTTCGTAGAAGTCCAAGCTCTGCTGGTCCACCAGCAGGATAACGATCTGGTCGCTGGCCCGGTACGGGTCGGAGAGAGCCCGCAGCCGCCAGTCCCAGCTCTTCCACTCCAGGCTTTCAAAAAGGCCGCTTTCATGAAGCAGCAGAACCAGAATGCAGATCACCAGCCCCAGGACCGTGGCCCGCATGATCTTCTGTCTCTGTGTTTTTAACATGCGGTTTTTATCCCACAGCCTTTTTGAACCGCTTGGTCCTGACCGTCTCCACGCGGCCGCTATAACCCTTGGAGGCGATCTCCTGGTTTACCTTATCAAGACGATCCTGCGGTGCCGGATGGGTTTTAAAGAAGCCCGCGCCACTGCTCTTTTGGGAGCTGGCCGCCATGGCCTGCAGGCATTCTTCCATGCCCGAGACAGCATATCCGGCGGCGTGAGCATATTTCAGACCCAGGCGGTCAGCCTCATACTCCTGCTTGCGGCTGTAGCCCTTGACCACTAACTGGTTCATGATATCGCCCAGGGCTCCATCGAAGGCACCAGTCAGTTTGGTCAGCTCCTCTTTGTTGTAGTGCTTGGAGCTCTCCCTGAGCAGCACGCCGAAGGCATCCGTGAGCCGTGATTTTTTGATGGCCTTCAGCCCGTGCTTGGCGCAGATGTGTCCCACCTCGTGGGCCAGCACGCAGGCCAGAGCCTCCTCGTCAGCGCATGTGCTCAGAAGTCCCCGGGTGATGAAGACGAAACCGCCGGGGCAGGCGAAGGCGTTGATTTCCTGGCTGTCCAGCACCAGGAAGTGATACCCGCCATAGATCTCCGGACGGTCCGAGGTGAAGGTCACGGCGGTGCCCACCATGTTGACATAGGTGGTCAGCTTATCATTTTTATAAACCTGGTACGATGCCAGGATCCTGGCCGCTACCGAACGGCCCAGGTAGTATTCCTGCTCCTCGGTGAGATCCTGAAAGCTGTATTCCACGGCCTTGGCCACCTTGTCGATGGAATCTTTCTGGCTTTTGTCGATAACGCCTTCGTTCTCCAGGATAGTGGTGCCCATTTTGCTGACCGTGGCACATGCCGAGATCAAGAGAGCCGCCAGGAGGATTGCGGTGATGGTTCCTCTTTTCATTTTCCACCTCCGAATTCTCCGAGCTTGCCCTGCTTGAGGAAGCCTTCCATCTCGGTCCCGGTGATCTTGATCTTGACCATGCGATCAACCCAGGTGTAATCCAGTTTGGCGGTTTTACGATATTCCTTCTCCACCTGTTCGTTGAATCCCTTTCCGGCCAGGGCCACCTCGTCGGCGGTGGTACCTGTTCCGGCCGTTGTCCTGGCCGTCAGGGAGAACTTTGGCTCGGTCACTGCCGATGAGTGAGTCCAACCCTGCACGCCGGCCGTGGTCATGGCCTGGATCCAGTCACCCTGTTCGCCCAGCTTCTGCAGGGAGTCCCCGAACTTCAGCGTGGCCACAGAGGGAGAGTAGAATTTCGGGCTCTTGCGTAGCTTGGTGGATTTAACCGTCACCTTCAGGTTCTCGGCGGCCAGCAGCAGACCTACAGCTAGCAACAGAAAAGCCATGACGATGCCAAGGATTTTTTTGGGCAATGCACACCTCCTTGTTGATAAGAGTGAGATGAAGAGCATGGCGGATATAGATGCTGAAAATCGAAACTCGGTTGTCGGCGTCGAAACTTTAAAAACCGATCCTGGATCCTAGATCCTGGATCCTGGAAAACAACAACCCCCAGCGGAGATCATCTTTTTCTATCAAGTATCCAGAATCCAGAATCAGTCTTTCTTTTCTCCAGTTTTTAGTCTCCGACTTTGCATTGTCTTTGCCCTTAACCAGGATCAAGGATCGAGGATCAAGGATCCGCTTTTCTCATCCAGCATCCAGGATCGGTTTATTCTTTTAACGAATCTCGAATTTCGAATCTCGAGTCTCGGTTCTTCATCCAGGATCCGCCTTTCTCACCAGCTTCCCGCTTCGTGTTTTTGCTCAGTTACGGTCACGCACACACGTTTTCCCCATACACCTCAAGTATATTGGCCCCCAAGCATCAAGTCAAGTCTTTATTTCTTCTTATCTGCTGTTCGTTTGATCAATTTGGGTTCCACAAAAAGAGTCTTCTCCCTCTCGATGACGACAAGGCCGGGCTGGGCTCCTTTCGGCTTGCGAACGTACCGCTTCTCGGTGTATACCACGGGTACCAGCTTGGCATGGCGGGCCCGGCTGAAATGGGCGGCCAGACCGGCTGCTTGCTCAAGAACCTTCTTGCTGGGCTCTTCCTTGTGTCCTTCCCGTCGAAGGATCACGTGGGAGCCGGGAACACCCTGGGCGTGAAACCAAAGGTCACGGGGGCGGGCAATTCTGTGAGTGAGCAGGTCATTCTCCCGGTTATTGCGACCCATAAAAATAGTCCACCCGTCGCCGATTTTATAAGCTGGAGGTATGCTTTTAGGTTTCTGTGCCCTTTGTGGTCGCCCGTGGCGAGTCGTCGGGATCTGGATGCCCAGCCGACTCAATTGGGTTTTGATCTTATCCGTTCCCTCCCTTTGAGGAGTTGCCTGCAGCGCTTCTCTCATCCCTTCCAGCTTATCCATGAGGCGGCGCACCTCTTTAAGCCGGCCCTCGATTTTAGGTAACCCTGTTTTGGCCTTGCGGAACCTTTTGAAATACCGCTGGGCGTTCTCTGCCGGACCCAGCCTGGGGTCAAGAGGAACGAGAATCTTCTGTCCTCGCGCGGAGTAAGGGTCCGCTAAGCGGGCTTCCGACAAGCCCCTTTTCAATTGCCCCATGCTGGCGGAGATGACCTCGCCCAGTTTCTGAAATTCCCCGGCTCTGCGGGCATTGCTCAGGTCAGCCTGCAGGCGTTTCACGGTTCTCCGGCCTCTATGCAGAAC
>DAOVRJ010000281.1 GCA_030628225.1 Candidatus Zixiibacteriota bacterium
CTTAATCCCCTGCAGGAGCGCCTGGCTGTTGACATCGCGGCTCTTCCTTGCCTTTTTCTGCGTGTACACGAGAGCGTCCAGGACAAACAGATATGCCTCGCTCTTGTAGCAGTTATCTTTCTGAACGATCCGATCCACGATCTGATAGACATTCTCCGTTTTGCTCATCGAAACACTCCACTGTGCTCTCAGGTCTCTGAGCCTAAGCTTCTAAAATACCAAGCAAATGTAACCTAACTCGCCAACCCTTAGCTGTCAAGAGAAAATCAACCCTCACAACACTGCGTATTTCTTAAAAAGAGCCGCTTCTCATCGACCGGAAAAAACCGATCACCAACCTGCGCAATTGGCCCAACCTCGGTCAGGAAGTTTTTCCCTGCTTAACGAGGCTCCCATATTCCCGGAATTTCCCGACCGCAGAACTGGCAGTGGCCATCCTTCAGGTGCACCTGCGTCAGGGTGTACCCGATCCGGCCGATGATCACCCGACCGCACTGGGGACAGTGTGTGTTCTCGCTCTCATGGCCAGGGACATTGCCGATGTAAACGTATTTGAGTCCCTCTTCCATGGCCGTTGCACGAATTTGATCCAGGGTCTCCACGGTTGTGGGCGGGAGATTCTTCAGCTTATACCTTGGCTGAAACCGGGAGAAGTGGAGGGGAACATCATCACCCAGGTTGCGACTTATCCACCGGCACATCTCCCGTATCTCGTCCAGGTCATCATTCAGAGTAGGAAGGACCAGGTTGGTCATCTCCAGCCAGACCCCCTCCTCTTTGTAGAGAACCAGAGCGTCCAGAACGGGCTTCAGCCTGCCAGAGCACACATCCCGGTAAAAAACCTCGGTGAAACCCTTAAGATCCACATTGGCGGCATCGACGACCCGGCATAATTCTCGCTGAGGAGCAGGATTGATGTACCCGGCGGTGACCAACACGTTTTTAATGCCCCGCTCCCGGGCCAGGGACGCCGTGTCCATGACATACTCGTAGAAAATATTGGGCTCTGAATAGGTGTAGGCAATAGAGCGACAGTCGGCTCGAACGGCCTCAGCCACCAGTTTCTCCGGGGGCAGATCGATATTGTAAGTCTCTTCCGGCAGCCGTTGGGAGATCTCCCAATTCTGGCAGTACCGGCAATGCAAATTGCAGCCGGCTGTGGCTACGGAGTAAGCCTGGCTGCCGGGCAGAAAATGCAACAGCGGCTTTTTCTCAATAGGATCCACGTGCACGGCACAGGGGTTGCCGTAGACCAAAGTGAAAAACTGGCCATTTCGATGCTCACGGACCCCACAATCTCCTCTTTGGCCAGGACCGATGACACACAGATGTGGACATAGCTCACATAGAACAAAGTCGTTCTCTAGAACTCGATAGTGGCTGGCCTCCCGATCGCGGATAAATCCCCTGCGGCGTTCCTGCCCTTGGGCCTGGCCGCCGGTCAGCATAGCAAGCGGTGCGGAGAGACCTGCCGAGTAGCGCAGACATCGTTTCAGAAAGGCTTTACGCGTCAGCCCATCATCTGGTTTTTTCCGGCCCACTTATGGCTCACCTCTGATTCCTCTTTTTCCCGGGCAGGACCCGGAATCTGAAAACATCCTCCCCCAAATCAGCCGGCCAGTTTCGAGTAGCGGGTCTGGCCAAGAGATAGGTTATCAGTTTTTAGACCCGCCTCCCCGGGCTGTTTGGGAAGGCCGAAGATGGTACCCGTAAAGAGGCCGGCGATGCTGGCCCACAGCCCCTTGCTTAAAAACTGTCGTCGGCTGATTCGTTTCCTGCTGAGTTTCTCACTCATTAAAATCACCATCATGGAAGAAAAATAATCACGGAAGAAGAGCACGGAAGAAAAGCACGGAAACAACGGAACCACCCATTCCCGACCCCGCATTTCAACCATACTGCTTCAGCATTCTCTCCATCAGGAACCTGGTGGTATCCTGAATCTCCCTTTCACCCGGGATACGTCCACTCCACACGGATGAGGTGCTCACCGGGGGAAAACCTTGACGCCCCAGCAAACCAGGATGAGCAGCCAGGTTACACAGAGCAAAATCAGGGGGACGATGTCGCCTCGTCGCAACCCATTCTTCATCGGCACCCCCCCCTATTCCAGGTCGGCCAGCAGGGTTCTGATTTTGGAGACCACCATATCGATAGCCACCTTGTTGTGACCTCCCTCGGGGATGATCACGTCGGCATATCTCCTGGAGGGCGCTACGAACTTCAAGTGCATGGGCCTAACCGAGCTTAAGTACTGCTGGATGACATTCTCAAAGCTCCGGCCCCGCTCGTGAATGTCTCGCCTCAGGCGACGTATGATCCGCACATCGGGGTCTGTGTCCACGTAGAGCTTGATGTCCAGCATGCGGCGCAGATTCTCGTTCTCCAAAACCATGATGCCCTCCAGGATGGTGACCGGCTTGGAGGGCACCTTTCCGGACAGGATCTTTCTAGTGTGGCTGACATAGTCATAGCTCAACCTGGGCACATCCTTACCCGCCCCGAGCTGCCGAAGATGCTTGATCAGAAGGGATATATCGAAGGAAGAGGGATGATCGTAATTGATCTTCTCCCGCTCCTCCAGGGGCAGGTTGTTTCGATCCCGATAATAGGCATCTTGGGGGATGATGACGACGTTGTCCGTTCCGATCTGCTCGATGATCTTCTTGGCGATGGTCGTCTTTCCGGATCCGGTGCCGCCAGCTATGCCTATTAAAATCGATGTGGCCATGATCACCCCTGTGTGTTACACGTCCTCCGCGGTCAGAAATCGCTGGTCATCTCCACGCTCTCCGAAACGCGCCTCCGCTTTCTCCTCAAACCCATCCTGCCCAGCAGATGCAGGGCCGCCCCCACCACGCAGAAATAGCGACACCAAAAGCGATCGATGACCAGAGAGGTCCCCAGGACCAGGATCAGGAAGGCCCACATCAGATAGGTGCCTCTTAAGC
>DAOVRJ010000058.1 GCA_030628225.1 Candidatus Zixiibacteriota bacterium
CAGGTTTTCTAACCAGTATCCAGCATCGGTCTTTGTTTTCTCGAGTCTCGAGTCTCGAATCTCGGCCTTTAACCAGGATCAAGGATCGGTTCTATCTTCTCATCCAGCATCCAGAATCCAGTATCCAGAATCGGTTTTTCTTTTCTCGACTCTCGAATCTCGAGTCTCGGCTCTTTATCCAGGATCCGCCTTTCTCACCAGCTTCGACAACGTCAACCCGGCATCGAGCTTCCTCACAATCACGATCCACATTAAGGAGGTTTCTTTATGGGCTGGTATGTGGAATTGGTAAAAGCACATCCCATCTGGATGGCCATGGTGCAGTTCGCCATTTTAGGCACCTTTGGAGATATCATCTCCAAGTGGATCATTAAAAGAAAGGTTTTTGCCCCCTATAAAGTTCCCACGCTGTTGTTGAAAATGGTCGAATGGGCGATTCTGGCGGTGGGCATCAAATATGCTTTCGTGGGCATCATTGGTTTTGTGGAAAGCCTGGTCCAGCATAATATGCTGCCGGAGCTGAACAGGCTGACCTGGGCTTTTTCAATATCGGTGACCCTGAATTTGCAATTCGGGGTATTTCTGGTCTTATTTCATCGCGTATTGGACAACTTGGTTGCCCGGGAGAAGAACTGGGATAATCTGGACAAGGCGCTGCTCTCATTGCTCTGGTTCTGGATACCGGCACATACCATAACTTTCACCTTGCCGGGACATTTCCGCATCGGATTGGCGGCGGTCTGGTCAGTGGCCCTGGGCGTTATTTTGGGGTTTTACAATAGAAAGAAGATCGCAAAACCGTGATTTAAAGAGTTTAGCGAGTTTAGAGAGTTGAGAGAGTTCAGAGAGTTTGGAGAGTCGAGAGAGTTTAACACAGCTCTGTAGGCGCAGCATGCTGCGCCCGCGCGTTCGGAAATGCCGGACGCGATCAGTTGACACCGGCAACTGTTAGGATTTTCTGTAGGGGCGGTTGGCCAACCGCCCCTACAATTTTTGTGGGAGAAATCTCCCGATGTCGATAATTTGCAGGTGGCGTCAAGTCGCCGTACCCGACGCCGCAAGACCTGGTTCGGTTCGTTAAAAAAGCGTGTCAAAACACAGGCCTCGATTCCAGCGTGCCGGGAGTTGAGGCCTTTTGTTTGCCGGCTGGTTTCAGGCAGGGTCCGTGACTTTTTACCGGCAATAACTGGTTGTTAAGCAATCTATTTTTTCTCTTCTTCCAGTAGAATCTCGCCTTCCTCTATGATGTTGATTGGGCGCTTCTTTTGGAGTACTTTTACCAAGATTTCCTTTCTTTCCCCGGGCTTTAATTCAAAGTTGAATGTATCCCTCTCAAAATAATGGTACTTAGGTAAATTATCTTCGTAGATTTTAAGTGTCCATTCCCTTGGACGAACCTCTTCAAACTCAAAGCGTCCTTCCCTATTTGTCAGGCGGCGCATCACTTCAGAGCCATTCCTGAGCTCAACAAGGATATTTGCTATCCCCTGAGCCTGGACCAATTTTGATTCTCCGTTGATGAAAGAACCGTTGTTATCGCCTTCACCGACGACATGCAGATTTCCATTCATATCTCCCGGAAATTTATTGTTGTGGTTATTCTCATGGCCATAGAGCATAACCTGGCCAATAAGAGAAGCAAACCGGGTGATACCAACCTCAACCCGGGTTTCTTTTCCACCTTCAACAATAAGTTCCCTGGGGGTTTTCTGGACCGTAATTCGGTCCAGACCAATCCTTGCCGTGGATACGTCAAGGTAGTGTATACCCGGTTTTAAGGCAGGGAAGCTGAATTTACCCTTCTTATCGGTTACTGCAGTGGCACCATCGATTTTGAGAATCGCATCTGATATCGGTTGCTTGTTTTCTTCATCATAAACATATCCCCTTACCCTTCCAACATCCTTCTTTCTAGCTGCCGGTAGGCCGAAAGGAATGGTGACTTCGACCTTAAAAGCGCTTTCATATTGGCCCCCAAAACTTCCGTATGACGTCCGACGACCGCGCAACTGGATCTCACTCTGATTGCGAAATCTGTGACTCAAATGCAACTCTAGAACATCCCTATCTCCATCGGGAGATCCTTCATAGTCACTAGTTTGAAAATTAAGGGAAAAGATTGTACTGTTGGCAATTCGGAGGGAACTGTTCAGGCCTGCAGTTATACGGCGTCTCCTTTCTTCCGCATAATCGCCGCTATCGTCACTGTAGATATATCCGCTGGAAGAGAGTTTATGAGTTGGCCTAAAATAGGCAGAGACCTTATATCTATCCAGTTGAGAGAATTGGTTACTCAACTCATCCTTTCTTTGACCTGATTCAGCAGAAGCATTAAGGCGTAACTTTTTGAAACTCTGTCCTACGCCGAAAACAACGGTCTCCTCCCGGTAGCGGAATTCGGAATTGGGAAGCCGGTCTTCTCGGCTGCGGTCCCGCCAGTATGCATAAAAGCTGGTGCCGGTTTTGAGCCTATAGTCAAATCCCAATTTGTAGGACTTTTCCAGAGGGGCAGAGTTAAGGGTCGGGTCCATATCAAGATTTTTCTTTTCTTGCGTAAAGCTAGCCTTTAATCTAAGATTATGTTTTAAGCGAAATGCAAGACCGCTTGAGATAAAATCCCTATCACGATAATGGGCCGGGCAGTCAGGCTCTGCGTGAACAAATCTTGAGGCGTAGGAAATCCAGTTCCAACGACTGGAAACTCCTAACAGGTAGGCATCGCTCCTCTCTCTGTTTTTTTCTCCCGTTGCATACTCAAGCTCAACACTGGTGTTTCCAATAGGCCCAAGTCGGCATTCTATACTGGCGATGTTTTCATCTTCACCGTCGATTTCTTTGTTAAGATAATTGAGGCCTATCTGAAATTTATCCAAAATTTGATAATCGATGTAGCTGGCAATATGTACCTCCTCTGGTTCAGACCAGCGCGTCACCGTGTGGTAGGCTCCTACTCTGAAATTGTTTAGGTTAAGCTTACCTTCAATTCCCCTTCCGTAACGGTAATTTTCAATTAAAGGCGAGAGAGAATGAATGAGGTCGCCAAAACGAAGTTCATAATATCTTGTCCAAAAAGTTAAACGGTATTCGTCGTACCGGCCAAAGATAGACTTATCCTGAACGTCCGGCCCTATGAAGAGAAATCTAACCCCCTTCTTACCCTCTTCGTCTAATGTTCCCGATCCGGAGATCTCTGCCTGAAATCCAGCATCGTCTTCCTCATTTCTCTTGGTGACATACCTGAAAGTCATCTCAGTTGGAATCTTATGAAAACGCTGCTCCACCCCGGTTGTCCTGGGAAGAATTTCCACATAGCTTGTAGCTTGAGCTTTTATCTCTTGGTCTTTGAGGGCTTGGGCGGTTAATCGGAGATGATACCTCAACAGCTCTTTCCTGTTTACATCAGTGCTTACAACTACCTCAAGCCTTCTTGATTCGCCGGGAGTGAGTTCGAACTCTTCAGCATCGACAGCAAAGGGTAGGTTTTCTCCGCTATCAATTTTTATGCTGACCTTGCTTTCTGTATTACTTCCATTAATAACTGCAAAAGAGGTCTGGTAATCCTGCCCGGCAATCACAAATTCCGGAGCCTCCAACAATTTCACGTCTAATTTCCTGACTGGCAGAACCACCACATCAATGGTATAAGAGTCCGTGAAGGAAGGAAGTTTTCTTCCTTTCACGAAATAGGTGAGCTCATATTGGCCGGCCAATGCGCTTTGGGGGACCAAGAAACTCACCAATCTGGTATCGCTTTCATGCGGACCTAATTCAAAAGAGGGATGGTTAGTTATAAGCGTCCATCCCTGGGGAAGTTTCACCTCGGAGAGGAACTTTTCCTTCTCGGAGGTCTCATTGGTTACCTGAAATACAGCGGTCGCTATCCTTCTTGGTTCCGTCTCCAGCAGGTCTATTCCACTGGGTCTCACTTCCACACCGTTCTCTTGAGCCCCAAGGCATGGAGCGCACAAGAGAAGAGAGATAACAATGTGATAAAAAGTTTTCATTTTTTAAACTTCAAGGCATAGGTGGCGCCAAAGAGGTCATCACCACCACAATCTGCTACCACCAAAACGTGGTATTTGCCCTCGTCCACCGGACTCAAATCAATAACACATCTGGCAGATGTTCCGGGATAGATGCGCAACCTCCCCCCTTCAAACCTCCCAATATAACTACCCTTTTCGTCATAGAGTTCAGCCCATAAGAATGGTCTCAGCCATCTTTCACCGCTGTTTTCTATGCCTATCTGTAAAATTCTTCCTTCCTCCTCTCTCAGCAATTTTGTATTCAAGAATTCAAGTTGGCGGGCCCCCATATTGCCAATATGTGTGACCATCTGAATTCCGTAGCGCACGACCTGCCTTATGGCCAGCCTGACTTCACCCTGCTCTTCTCCTGTAGCTTCAGGTGAATCATTGGAAATGCCTTCTATCATGAGCATACTCCAGTAGGTTCCTACTAGGGTTTCATCGTCAGGCACCTTCACAGTATAATACACCTCAGATGTCCCTTTAGATGGAATGACCAGCCGATGCGAGCTAAAGGATATCCAATTGGCGTTGGAGCGGGGGCCGTCACCCGGCTCACCATATATGTTTCTTCCGTCAAAAAAGAATAGATAGTCGGTCTGATACACCTTTACCTCTTGTGGCTCTTCACCGGCATTACTGAGCAGGATAGCACCCTGGTAAGTTTCACCCACCTTGGTAGTTATTTCATGTGTTAAACTACCTTTAACAGATACCTTAGCCTCGGATACATAGGGCATCAGCCAAAATAAAAGGAAAACCGGGAGAGCAATTCCTGTTTTTGACTTCATCAACTTTCTTCCTTGTTATTTGTCCACAACGGTATAATAAACCATAGTTGAGTAAGTATTCGGTGGGACTTGTATGGAAACACCGCTAAGCTTAAATTGTACATGTATATTAGATCTATCATGCCGTCTACTAAAGAAGGTTTCATTAACATGGGTTGCCTCTTGATAAGAAGTTCCCCCTGAGATACTACCGCTGCCAGATCCATCGGATGTCCTTTTGACGTATAAGTTACAACTACTATGCCAGTTAGTGTCGACCTTGTTAACATCAATCATCCAGTCTCCCTCAAGGAAAGTGTCAATATCGATTTCAATTGCATCCCGGGCACTTTCATGGTTATCAATTAAGTTTTTTCCGGCACCAGTCTGTAAATTTGATGCATCTGATGCATCTATAGACTTAGACCAGCTACTCGTTACGGTGATTGATACGATAGCCTGGGCCTCTTTGCTCCCCCAAATTACCGTTGCTATCAAGGAATAGAGTACAAAATCTTGTTATGATTTTCATTTTACTATTTTTGCAGGAAAAGGGCGGACATGAGAAGATCCGCCCTTCTTCTGCCTCAATTAGGGAGCCGCTGTAATAATGGTGTAGGTAACCGTGTGCACGTCGTTTCCCGTTCCGGCTGCCGCAGTGGCGCTTCCGGTGTACTGGATGTCGCAGCCGCCAGTAGTTACATTCACCTTAGTGACGAAATCCTTGGCATCGGTGTTATTAAGAGTTGCTTCTGGGGCTGGCACGCCGCCGGTGACATTCTGAGCGACAACCTTCAGGGTGAAATGCTGATCGGCAAGATCAGTCTGCACGGTGATCTTCTTGCCTATCTCGTTGGTGGTCCAATCAAGGTCACAGGTGGTATTGTCCACTGCATCATCGGGATCTGACCCGGCAGTGGCGCTATTAATGGTCAGGGTGACAGCCCCGCCGATAATAGCGACCTCGTTAATCGCCAGTACTTGTACGGTGACAGAATGATTATCCGTAGAGCTTCCTAAGACCACTCCGGTCAGTCCCAGGCACAGGGCAGCGCTTAACACCATAATGAGTGTTGGTGGCCGTATTTTCATTTCTTACTCACCTCCTTTTATGAGTGTTGTTGACCGTTTTGGAATCTTAATTACCTTCTTTTGGAGATGCGATGTAGGACTTTTGGAGATGTAATGTGGGAAATTTATGCCAGAATAGCTTAAGTTGTAGCAGATAACAAGCGAATCAGCTTTTCCGCAATAAGATGAAGCGATTAAATTAGGTTGAGATTAAACAGACAGGAAAATGCGCACATAGTACCCATTGTAAATTGCGAAACCTTTCATGCATTTTGAGAGGTCTAGAAAAAGCAAAGGCAGTATTACAACTGATTCTGTCCGCTGGTGTCTGAAGGTCATCGCAATTTGTAGGGCACCTTTCGAATTTTGATAGATTAAGGAAAAGCAACGGTAGGGTGACGCTGATTATGTCTGGTTCAGAGATGGAGCAGAACCCCTTGACTTTCCCACCACTTTTTATTAGCTTAACATTCGACCTCATTTACAAAGAAAGGGACATCTATGGCAAAAGTGACCATCATCGGATCGGCCTCCGGCATGCCCGTGGCCACCCGGGCCCACGCCTCCTTTTTATTGGAGATGGAGGAAATTTCCTATCTGTTCGACGTGGGCGAGGGCTGTGCCTCATCCCTGCTGCGCTGCGGTGTAAACCACGACAGGATCTTCGCGGCCTTCATCAGCCATATGCACCCGGATCACTGCATTGGTCTGCCCATGCTTCTGCAGATGATGCACCTGAGCGGGCGTGAGCATCCCCTGACGGTTTACCTCCCCGCCGAGGCCGTATCTGCTACCCGTGAATATCTGGACGCGCTGTATGTTTCCCTGGATAAGCTGCCCTTCGAGCTTAAGCTGGAGCCCATCCGGCCCAATCCCATTTACCGGGATGCCGAGCTGACCGTATCCGCTTTTCAGAATTGCCATCTGGAGGGTTATAAGCAATGGGCCGCCGAATGCCATCCGCAGAGCCACCTGGAGTCTTACAGCTTCGTGATCATAGCCGATGGTAAAAGGCTGGTCTACTCGGGAGATGTTGGCGGGATCGATGACCTGAAGGATGTGCTGGCTCAGCCCGATCTGCTGATCACCGAGTGCATGCATATGGACCCCGAAGAGCTGATGGCCTGTTTGGTCGAGAAACAGGTATCCAGGGTCGTTCTCACCCACCTGCCGGTGGAGTTGGAGGGCAAAGAGCCTTATCTGCTGCAGTTAGCGCAGAAGCACGGGGTCGAGAATCTCCTGGTGGCCCATGATGGACTCAGCATTCACCTGTGATGGGCCGGCTTCGGCCAGAGGCCCTTTAGCGGAGCGTGGCGTGAAGCGTCGGGGTGACCGAAAGACCGGTTTCCAACAGAGTCTGCTGCTGCATGTCTGCTGTGCCCCATGCGCCGCTGGTGTCATCGACGTTTTGGGGGAGGAGTTCGAGCTCACCGCCTTTTTCTACAATCCCAACATCTATCCGCCCGGTGAGCATTTCCGCAGAGCCGATCAGGTCCGGCGACTGTGCCGGCAACTGGGTGTGGAGATTATCGCCGGCGAGTACGATGCCCACCGCTGGTCCCGGCGGATGCGCGGACGGGGAGCGGACCGGGAGGGTGGGCCGCATTGTGCCGTTTGTTTCCAGATACGCCTGGCCCAAACGGCGGTGGTGGCCCAGGAACGGGGTTTCGATTATTTTGCCACCACCCTGACCATCAGCCCGCACAAGAGCGCCCGGATCATCAACCGGGTGGGGCAGAGAGTGGCCCGGGAACTGCGCACGAAGTTCTATCCGGCCGATTTCAAGAAGAGGGATGGTTTTAAGAAAAGCTGCCAGCTGAGCAGAAAATACGGGCTTTACCGCCAGGATTACTGCGGCTGCATATACAGCCTCCGCGAGCGAGAGGAGAGGAAAGCCGGGAGATCTGATTCTACAAGGGCTGGAGCAAGGGGAGATGTGTGAAGTTCGAGGGCATCGAGTACCTGGCCCGGTGTGGGTCTTCGGGGCATGGGTCCGCGGCCTGAATTGGCAACCGGGGGAACGAGAATGTCCGTGCTAAGACAGAACAGGGCCACAAAGAACTGGGTCATCGTGGCCGGGGAAAGATCCCGGCGTCCGGACGATTTCAAGATGGTGGAGACCGCAGAGCCGCTTCCAGCCCATGATCCGCTCTGTCCTTTTTGTACTGGGAACGAGTCGCAGACCCCTCCGGAGATCATGGCTCTGAGGAAACCCGGTTCACCGTCCAACGGCCCCGGCTGGCAGCTGCGGGTGGTGCCCAACAAGTTTCCGGCCCTCCAACCGGCGGGAGATCTGGAGCGCCGGGAGAAATACGATTTCTTCCGCGAGATGGACGGTCTTGGGGCGCATGAGGTGATCATCGAGTCGCCGGCCCACAACGAGACCGTGGGCACCATGAGCTATGCAAAGGTGGAGCAGATCATCCTGACCTATCGGGATAGATACCTGCACCTGGAGAAAGATTCCCGGTTTCAGCTGGTGACCATTTTCCGGAACAACGGCCTGCGGGCCGGCACATCTCTGGCCCATCCTCATTCCCAGCTTATTGCCACGCCCATCGTGCCTGCCCGCACGCGCCACCTTCTGGAAGAGGCTATGCGGTACTACGATGACCGGGGCAGCTGTGTTTTCTGCGATATGATCCAGGAGGAGCTGAGGGCCAAAAAGCGGATAGTTCTGGAGACGGCGGACTTTGTGGCTTTCCAGCCCTTCGCCTCCCGGGTGCCTTTTGAGACCTGGATCCTTCCCCAAAAGCATGATGCCTCTTTCGGCAATATCTCTGTTGCGAAGGCTAAAAAATGTGCCCGAGTTCTGCGCCGGATCCTGGGCTCTCTGCACCGGCTTCTGGGGAACCTCGACTATAACTACGTCATCTGTACCGTGCCTTTCAAGGATGCCGACGAGAACTACTACCATTGGCACATCGAGATCTTGCCCCGGCTGACCACCCCGGCCGGGTTCGAGCTGGGCTCGGGAATCTACATCACCGTCGCCTTTCCGGAGGAAACGGCCAGGTATTTAGTTCGGGCCATTGAAGATGGGGGCCGGGAGGGATGAGAGTACCATTTTACAACGGTCCTTTTCTATATTGCGACTACTGGGCCAGCGTTCTGGGGCTCAGGGGTTTGGTGAACCCGCGACTTCTGGAGCGGGGAGCCATCTCCCTGGGGCAGTTCAAAAACGGCCTGGATCGGCCTCAGGCCGGATTGCCCAAACTGCGGTATTATCTGATCACCTTTCTGGCCGGCCCCCTTTTTTTGACCTATCACCTGGCTGCCCAGCTGGGCTTTGCCCTGCGCAGCCGGACTAAGGTGGACACCACTTTTCGCGAAGCCCTGGCCAAATTTCAGCTCTCTCTGGCCCAGGACCGTGACGACAGACGATATGTTCGTGTGACCGGCGACCGGGAAGGTCTGCATCAAAGGCTGCTGAACCCTGATAAGATGAGCGTCGTCACCAGCCTTTTCTATCCCACCTACAAGGTGTTCATCGCCTCTCTGCTCACCGTTCTGCTCACCGTGATCCTGATTCCGCTGCTTAATAACATCAATTTTCTCTCAGCCATCATGCCTTTTTTCGAGGCCCTGACCTATCCGCTGCTCTTTGTGATTCTGTATCTTATTTTCCGGGATCTGACGACCGCTTTTCTGGCCCCCATGCCCCTTTTTGCCGTTCGTTTCCTTTTGCGCCACTCGGGGACCATGCCCCCGGAGAATTGGGCTCCTTTTTTTCTGGGCATGGCTGGCTGTGCTCTGGTCTTCTACCTGGCGGAATGGTTTTTTATCCCCCGGCCCCTTCCGCCCACTCTTTTCCTTTATGTCAATGATCCCCAGGACCCCAATTTTCCCTACCGGCCGGAGCATGCTCCCTACTGGCTCCGGGGACGGCATTACTGGGTATGGCGTTTTGTGACCCTCTTTCCGGCGGAGCTCAACAAACCGTGGGAGCCGGACTGGGAGCGGCTGGAGATATGGATTCGGGCCGACGAGGGCGAGCAGATGGGCATGATCGAGTGGCTGGTTACCGATGTTCACTACCGGGAGCTGTGGATCGACTATGGGCGAATGGTGCCGGAGAAGGAAAAGAGGTCTCATCGGCAGTGGCTGTCGCGGCACTGGCAGGATGGAGACAAGAGAGGGGCCTGGCTCATCGAGGCGGATGCGCATCTGGTGTATCACTCTCAATTTGTCCGGGGAATCTTCCCCATGCACCTGGAGCGGGGTTGGGTGCGGCAGCGCCTGTGGGAGCTGATCAGATCGGCGAGGACATACCGGGCCCGGGACAGGCGCCAGGATTTCCTGAAGGTTCTGCGGGACATGGAGGTATCCGGTGAGGTGGTGCTGGGGGAGATCCCCGAACATCTGCGCAAATTCAGCCTGCGTGAGCTACTGTCCATACCCTGGGATTACTGGCGGTATCCGGAGGGGGCTACATCGGCGAAGATCTCATATCTGTATGCTGCGGATAGCTGGCCAGAAAAAAGGCTGGTCAGGGCCAGCGAGCCCAGGCTGCAGATTAAAGAGATCGCCCGCCGGGGCAAACGGGATCAAACCCAGATCGACCAGACCATCCCAGGTGATGGCCGGTAAAACATATTCCTTTTTTTAGGTCAAGGGAGGTGGACTGATTGCACATTACGCTGCTGTTTTTCTTCATTGTCATCTCCTTTCTGATCGTCAGGGTGGGAGCCGTGGCCTTGGAGCTGACCGGGCTGGAAAGGAATAAGGCGCTCTTTCAAGCTCTTTCCGCCTTCACCGGGACGGGGTTCACCACCCGGGAGTCGGAGATGATCGTCAGCAATCACCAGCGGCGGAGGGTCGTGACCATCCTGATGGTTCTGGGCAATGCCGGCATCGTTTCCGTTATCGCCACTTTTGTTCTCTCCATGGTTAGCTCCGGGGGCGTCTGGAGGCCATCGCTGAAGTTGGTCGGGATCGCCCTCTTCGTCCTGGCCTTTTTCTGGCTCGTCTCGCGGGAGAGGATCATCGGCGCCCTGACCGACAAGATCAGGCAGAAACTGGTGTCCCACATGGATCTGGAGAGAGTCACCGTTGAGGAGATTCTCCATCAGGCCCGCGGGTATGGCATCGCCATCGTGGGAGTTTCCAAGTTGAGCAAACTCGCCGGGATCACCCTGGCCAGATCGGGTCTTCGGGAACAGGGGATCACGGTGCTTTCCATCGAGCGCGATGGTATGCCCATTGCCATTCCCTCAGCCCAGGAGGAGATCCACGCCAACGACCGCCTGGTCTGCTATGGCCTGTTGAAGAGCATCCAGG
>DAOVRJ010000282.1 GCA_030628225.1 Candidatus Zixiibacteriota bacterium
AACACTGTCAAGCGCCGCATTGGCATTGCCGCAGGCCCCTCAGTAGCAATTGGTGAACAGCTCAAGCAGCACGCAGTGCTCCGTGGCGCTCGCCAAGCCCATCACCAACAGGCCAATGACCAGAGTGATCCCCAAAAAGATAGCCAGCTTCTTGCTCGACATAGATCCTCCTTGTTAAAGAAACACAGAAAAAAAGACGGAGTTCTCTTTTCCAGTCACTAAACTCTATTTTACCATATCCTAGGTTTTTTGTCAAGCATAAAATCAACATTTCTATAACAGCATAAATTTGCCCGATGTCCATAATTCTGACCGATAACTTGATACGCCCGGAATAAAGTTGTTGTTTTTTGACGAGCAACTACAATTTTATCTTAATACCTAAATTTTGTCAAGATAATTTTTATGCTTTGAAAAGAAGAATCTTATCCAAAAAACAGGGACATAGCTCCATCAGTAAAAAGAGGATGTGTCCCTGTTTTTCGATAGTCCGAGTTTCGAGTCTCGAATCTCGAGTCTCGGTCTTTCAGAGGGGGTGGCAGAGGACGGCGAGGCGAGTGTGCCGGCCGAGCGGGAGAGCGAGGACGGCATTGTCGGGCAGGCGTCTTTCCTGCCCACAATAGCTCGCCGGTGCGGCCCCGGGACAAGCCCGGGGCAGGCTCCGCCGCACGCCGGCCGAAGCCAGGGGGACACTTCCCCCTCGAAAAGATTCATTGCAAATTGTAAAGTGCAAATTTCAAATTGAAAAATTGCCCTTCCTCATCAACCAAAGCGATCTATACATCTCACAATAAAAAAAGGACGGGTCATCAGACCCACCCCACAACTTGACCACAAACACCGTGTGCCAAACCCCTCACTCCTCATATTCTATTTCAAACCGGCTCAGGTCGGGCTGGTGCTCTCTCTTTCTCTTCAGCTCATACTCGTAGATGACCCGGCCCAGATTTGCCAGAAAGGGAAGCCCGATCTCATCATATTCATATTCGTCGTCGTTGAAGATCTGGTTCTCGTTGACGTAGATCATGGCCGTCAGCAGGAACTCGATCTTCTTCTCGAAATCCACGACATAGGCGTTATCTGTCAAGGTGCCGTAGGCCAGCCCGGATTTATTGAAGATGCGAATGTGCTCGGGTATAGGATCTTTGCTGTCCCCGAACATGAGAAACTTCAAGTAGCTGTCGTAATACTCCTCTTGATCATACAGGGGATGCCGACTCTCCCCGGGCAGTATGGACATGGTCTTGTACAGCAGAGCGTAGTCATCCTCGGTCAAGTGAAAGCGACGCTTCTCGGGGACGGCCTGGGGAAACATGATAGCCTGAAGCATGCCCTGGAGGACTTCCAAAGAGACATAGTTGGAACGGGTGAAATCCTTGGGCTCCTGGTACAGCTCGCCGCCGCTATAGAATCCCTTTCCCCGTAGGATGGGCTTCGGTGCGCTGTACTGGACGGGGTTGTAGACCAGGGGCTGGTGGTGGATGATCCGTTCGCCATGGTAGAAAGTGAAGGGGTTGGTGTTGCGGTTCTGGTCCGATGTGCGGGCGATGGCCAGACGGTGGGTGATGCGGATATCCCGGTAGCCCCTGTTCCAGAGGGCCTCGTTGAGATGCTGCTGGCCCACGAACTCGTAGAGCCGATTGTAGGCATCGTTGTCGCTGACCACGAAAAGCTTCTTGACATAGTGGCCGATGGTGGGCAGCCCGGTGGGCGAGGTCTGGTCCTCGGTCACGGCCGTCTGGGCGGTGTAGGCGCTGTCGATCTTCAGAGAGGTGTGCTTGTCCAGGCCCTCGACGCTCAACTGGTTGAGTTTCTCCAGGGCCAGCACGGCGGCGGCGATCTTGATGGAGCTGGCCGGGTAGAAATAGGCCCGGGGATCCAGGCGATAGGAATGGGTGAGAAAATGCGGCCTGTTGTCCTGGTCACGATCGATCTGGGTGTAGAGGATCTGGACCTCGTGTTTGTCGAGATTCTCCAGGACCTGGCCGAACAGGCCCGGACGTGAGCGTAACAGCTTTTCGATCAAGCCATCTTCCTCGCCCCAGACAGAGCCCGAAAATATACCGGCAAGAACAGACATCGTGATCAAAACACCCTGGAAAAGTTCCCCGCGCCTCAAATTTCGAAGCCCCCATTTGCTCAAGGTTTCAATTCCCTGTAAATAGTTCTGAACATCTCTATTCGAACGCCCGAAACCCAATCTTCTCGTACAGCCGCTGTGCCGGAACATTCCCCTCGGTGACCACCAGGTGAAGCTCTTTGTGCCTGCGGACAAGCAAAGCATTGATGCTCTTTTTGAGCAGGAAGGTCCCCATGCCCTGCTTCTTGAAATCCGGATGGGTCATGGAAAAAGCCAACAAAGGTGTTTTCAGCTCCTCTGACCAGGTGATCACACAGGCGGCGAGAGCCTGTCCTTTCTTCTCTGAAACAAAAGAGCAGTCTTTCAGAAAGGGACCATATTTACCATCAAAGGTGCCGTGAATCTCCGAAATGGCATCTTCCATGGTCTCTCCCTCATAGTCGATGGTGTCCCGGTAAGACTCCAACATGAGCCTGCCCAGGGCGGGGATATCCTCCTCGGAGATGTCCCGGCAGCTCCATCTCTTCTCCACTTTCTGCTCCTCGAGGAGCAACTTCATCTTTATTCTTGATCTGGCCAACGATTCACCCCACCATCTCCTCGTCCCCGGGCCCCCAGGCCGGATCTACGATGCACAAAAAAACCAGGTCATCCAACCCGGTATTCTGAATTCGCTGAACACAGTTGGGCGGGATGTAGATCGCCTGTCCGGCAGCGACCTCTGCTCGCTCATCGTCGACGTGCATCACGCCTGTCCCCTCCATTATATAGTAAACCTCTGCGCTCTTCAGCCTGTGGGCCCGGGTAATATCGCCGGGCCTCACTCTGGCGTGGGCCAGGCTGAAGCGGATGGCCAGATC
>DAOVRJ010000048.1 GCA_030628225.1 Candidatus Zixiibacteriota bacterium
ATGAGCATCTTAAACAACTTGCTCTACAGGAAGAAAAAGTTAAGGCTTATACTCAAAATGGCGTTAGGAGGGTAATAGTGGTAACGGGTAAATTGGTCAATGTAGTTGTTTGATGAAATAGATACTTTTTTTGATCTACTAGTATACATAATGTTTATTATGGGACACAGTAAGTTTAAAAAAACACACCGTACTCCAGATTTTAAATATAATGTAGTTTATGCCTTTCTTTTAACAATCTATATTTTCCCCAATTCTGCCGAGGCAATTATCGCATCTTTGGCATATCTACTATCAGGATAATTTGAAGTAAGACTACTATATGCTGCTCTTGCTCTATCGTTGTTGCCAGAAGCGGAAAAACATCTACCAGCGTTCAACAGACTTTCCGGAGCACCATAGAATTCTGGAAATTCTTCCGCCGCCCTCATATAGAACTCTCCGGCATCAGCAAATTGATCCAAATACTCGTGGCATGCCGCAATTCCAGTTAAGGAGGAAGCCTCAAAGAGCTTGTCACGATGGTATTTCTCGATATAGATATTGTAGGCAGAAATGGCATCTTGGTATTGGCCCAGTTTAAAATGACTATCGGCAAGGAGAATAACCGCGATACTAGCCTGCTGGGTATTAGAGAATTGATCAAGCAGCGTCTGACATCGCTGGATAGCTGCTTGATAATCACCTTTTTGATACAGAATGTTTGCCTCACCGACAATTCTCGCCGCAGATTCCTGTTTATGACTTCGGCTGGAAGTAAACATAGTCAAAGCAATTAGCAACACCACCAGCCCGGCAATTGCAATAAAAAAGATATTCTTGTGCTCCCTTACATAGGAGCTCAGTTGAAAGGCCGCTGTGACGAAATGATCTTCCTTAAGATCGTGCTTGCGTATGCGCTTCTTGGCAACCATTGCCTAACCCTCTTTCAATTCAAATATTACATAGGCAATACCCCCGGCCCGACTCGAACGGGCGGCACAGGGATTAGGAATCCCTTGCTCTATCCACCTGAGCTACGGGGGCGCGAAACAGCTTCTAATTAAACAATTTAACATCCCAGATTTGTTTTGTCAACACATTTATTAGCTTACATTGATGCATTTTGAAATCAACCTTGTTTGCATCGATGTTAGTAAAATATCACCCCAACATATTGTATTTTCATGAAAGAACAAGCTTCACACAATACTTTAAGTAACATCATTTAAGGATCATTAACGACAAAACATTAGCACTTATATAATGATATGCTAACACCTTCTAATTTATTCACTCATGTAATGAATTAGAGACAACACATTGCGGCCAGCGAGTCTGTCTCTCCCTCTCAAAAAATCAAGCTCTATGAGAAAGGCAACGCCTACTATTTCACCGCCAAGCTTATCCACCATCTTACAGGTCGCCGAGACTGTTCCACCGGTGGCTAAAAGATCGTCAATGATCAACACTCTTTGGCCCTCGACGATCGCATCCCGATGGATTTCCAGAGCATTCTGACCATATTCCAGATCGTACTCCATGCGAATCGTCTCTGCGGGCAGTTTGCCAGGTTTTCGCACCGGAACGACGCCTACACCAAGCTTATATGCCAGAACAGGAGCCAGCAGAAATCCCCTGGCCTCAATTCCCACCACAACATCGATTGATTGATCTTTAAAATGAATGTAGAAATCGTCAATTGTCTTCCGAAAAGCAACCCTATCCTTTAGCAATGTGGTGATGTCTCTGAAAACAATTCCCTTCTTGGGAAAATCGCGTATATCTCGTATAAGATTCTTTAACTCATCCATGGCAAGCTCCTCAGCGATGATTAAAATCTGATGCTAAAATCCTTGAATTCTTCTTTTACATTGTGCCATTGCACATTTATGTTGGTCACATGAGACGATGCCGGACCTATGCGCAGATCCTCGATAAATTCCGAAACCAACCCCCTCTCCCCTTCCACCTCCACTTCCACATCTCCATTGCACACATTCCTGACATATCCCACTAGCCCTATTCTTCTGGCAGATCTTTGGGCGAAATACCGAAATCCTACCCCCTGTACCAAACCGCAGACCAAGATATGCGCGCAGACTGCTATCATCGAACACCTTCGATTAGTTCAATAGCACGGCTTACAGCCTCTTTGGCCGTTTTGACCATCACCAATCCGGAAATCTCCCATGTTTTTATGCCCACCACGGGAATACCCATGGTCAATCCCAGGGCGATTTCGGAAAGAGTTCCGTATTGTCCATCTATGGCGATGATAGCATCTGCGGAACGAACCACCAGGGAGTTTCTGGCATGGCCCAATCCGGTGACGATGGGAATGTCGACATGCTCATTGGCATCGGCGGCCGAGGTACCCGGAAGGATGCCCACCGTCAGTCCTCCCTGTGATTTCGATCCGGCCGAGGCGGCCTCCATGATCCCACCCATTCCCCCGGTGATCAGGACGTACCCTCGCCTGGCCAGCTCGGCTCCCACTTCCCGGGCAATGCCAGCCTGTTCCGCCGTACACTCACCGCCGCCTATGACGGCCACGCGCTGGGGTCTCTTTTTCTCTTTCACTGTCATGGGATCTCATAGGGCGGGAAATAAAAGATGGTCGGGGCGAGAGGATTTGAACCTCCGACCTCCTGCTCCCGAAGCAGGCGCGCTTACCGGACTGCGCTACGCCCCGATATTTACTGTGCTGTCCAGAGACCGATCACTCCCAGAGAGGCCAGTGTGACAACGGTGCCGGCCAATAAAATGCCCAGCAAAACTGCTGGAAGAGAATATCTGAATCGTACACCGAACAAAAAAGCGGCCACCGTACCAGTCCATGCACCAGTGACGGGCAGCGGGATGGCAACGAAGATAATCAACCCCAGGGCTTCGTAGCGTTCCACCACCTGGCCTCTTCGCCTGGTCCTGGCGAATAACCATTGGAAAAATCGCTGGCAGATGAGGTATCTACTGCCAAGAAAGCTAGAAATGGGCTCCAAGAATAGCAACAACGGAATGACCGGGATGAAATTACCCAGTACGGCCCAGAAATATGCTTGTTGCCAACTCATTCCGCATCCCAGGGCATATGGAATGGCTCCCCGCAATTCAGAGATGGGCAACATGGCGATGAGAACTGTGGATAGCTCACTGGGAATGTCACTCAAAACTAACACTGCTGTTCACTCCTGCGTCCAACCGTGGTCTCCAATCAGGGGCACAAAGGTACAGCCACAGATCTTTCTGTTTTTAATTTTCGGCCCCTTTTTTTCAACGCACATCAGATTCTGGAAGGCGGAACTGCCCACGGGCACGATCAACCTGCCGCCATCCTTGAGTTGATCCTGCAGGGGTTTGGGCACAACGGGCGAGCCCGCAGTTACTATAATTCCATCGAAGGGGGCAAATTCTCTCCAGCCTAAGGTCCCGTCGCCCACTTTAATAACTACATTCTTATAGTTAAGCTTGCTAAGCAATTCTCGTGCCATCCGAGCCAGATGCGGATCACGCTCGATGGAATAAACCTTATATGCTATCTCCGCCAGAACAGCCGCCTGATAACCCGAACCGGTACCCACCTCCAAACTCCTCTCCCCTCCTTTCAACCCGAGACATTCGGTCATCATAGCAACCATGTAAGGTTGTGAAATGGTCTGTCCGCCGGGTATGGGCAAAGGGTAATCATTATAAGCTTCCCCCACAAGGGATTCATTCACGAACTGATGTCGGGGCACTTTTTTTACGGCCTCCAGCACCAGCTCATCTTTAATCCCCCTAGCCCGTATCTGCTCCTCGACCATCCGCTCTCGTTCGATGGGAAAATCCATTTTCTCTAAAACTCCTGCAAAGTTGAAAAGTCCCAGCCAGATAAACTATCTATAGCTCGGTAATTTGTCATATCTAGATGCAGCGGGGTTATGGAGATCTTGTTGGCCTCAATGGCCTTAAAGTCGGTCTTCTTTCCCCCCTCCCAAGAAGGCTCTTTTCCACCGATCCAAAAAAAGGAGTTTCCCCTCCCGTCGGTTTTCTTCACCACCGCATCTCGGTAAATCCTTTTTCCCAATCGAGTGATTTCAACTCCGCACAAATTCCCGCGGTCAACATAGGGAACATTAACATTAAAATAGGTATCCTCTGGCAGCCCGCGTTGTAATACTATCTTGCAAAGTTTGGCAGCAACCTCAGCTGCCACTACGAAGTCTGCGGGATTCCAATCTGCTAAGGAGATGGCCATGGAGAGGATACCCAACATGGTTCCCTCGATGGCAGCGGCTACCGTTCCCGAATAGCTGACGTCATCCCCCAGGTTGGGACCGTGATTGATGCCTGATAAAATTATATCTGGATTTTGCTTAAGCAGGTATCGAATGGCTATCATAACGCAGTCCGTTGGCGTTCCCTGCACAGAAAATACTTTATCTTCCAGCTCATTTACTCTTAAGGGTTGTGAAAGAGTAAGTGAGTGGCTGGTAGCACTTTGCTCTCTGTCGGGGGCCACCACCCAAACCTCCCCCCCCAGCTTGGACAGCTCAGTTTTCAGAGTCTGAAGTCCCCTGGCGTGAATGCCATCGTCGTTAGTGAGTAAAATGCGCATTTTCACCTTACTTTAAATGATCTCAAAGTTTAAAAAAAGTCTTCAGCACAAGAAAAAGGAACCGCAGAGTATCCCTCCCGGGTCTGATGGCGCTTTCCTCCTCCCTGTAAATTGAAGTGATGGGCAGAGAGGCAATGCGGTACCCTTTTCTACCCACCTGTATTAGCATCTCAGATTCAGTATCATATCTGCTGGTTCTTAGGCGTAGATCCTTCAAAATATCCACTCGAATGTATCTATAACCCGACTGGCTATCTGGGATTTTCTGTCTGGCCAGGGCGGAGACAAGAGCCGATGTGATCCGATTGGTCATCACCCTGATTATAGGCATCTCTCCCACCTGATTCATCCTGGATCCAATCAGGATACCTACATCTTCCCGGGTGGCCCGGCTAATAAAATCGGGTATAAATTTTTCATCGTGCTGCCCATCGGCATCCAGCACGACAACACCATCATAACATCTATCGATGATATACTTAAAACCTGTTTGAAGGGCCGCGCCTTTGCCTTTGTTCCTCTTGTGACGGAGCAGGACAGCACCCGTTGTTTGGACCAATTGACCTGTGTTGTCGCTAGATCCATCGTCTACGACGATGATGCTCTGCCGCGGTAAGAATCGCCCTACACCCTCAACTACTTTGACGATGCTTTTCGAGGCGTTTAACGCGGGAATCAAAGCGGCCACTCTTAAAGAGCCGCCCGGACTATTTCCCGCAGCAGAGGAAGAACCAAGCGTTCCAGAAAGACTATCCGGTGAACTAATCATATAGGTATATAGTGATGTATAGTGCAATCATTTGGAGAGATCGGACGCTGGTTTATCTCAGATCTCAAATTGAATGGCCTGTTCAACATAAGCTGCTTTTCAAATAAAGGCCTTTTACTATGTAAGAAGTTTTTTTCCTTTTTGCAAGCCTTTTTTAAGCATTCGCCTTTTTTTCACATTAAACTGGCTTTCATCTGCGGTCGACAGCTCAATGTGACCAAACCTGTCTTACTTCAGCAAAACCATTTTTTTCACATCGGCAAATCCACTTGCCTTCATCCGGTAAAAATACACACCCGCGCATAAATTCCTTGCGTCAATATCGATCTCGTGATGTCCGGCAGGGTAGATTCCGTCGGCCAAGATCTTTACTTCTTTCCCCAGCACATTAAAAAGCGACAATTCAATCTTCGTCTTTTCTGGCACATCAAATGATATTGTGGTGACGGGATTAAACGGGTTTGGGAAATTTTGATACAATGTATACTCTTTGGGCAAACTCGCTCGGCTGTGACGTTCGTTTGTATCACTCCCTACCACCAGGAGAAACTCCTTTCCCCCCCCACTGGCAAAGCTGTAACTTTGTCGGGCTCGGAGATCTAAAGCTATGTTTTCCTCTTTGTCAATAAGAGAAGCATTAAGACCAATAGGAAGATTTTCTATATTATCCCAGCTCAAGCGAACAGTAGAATTTGGAATGTTGCTTTCTACAACGAACTCCCAGATCTGGACTTTCTCTACCGGGGGTCTGAAATCTACGGTAAGCCGATCGGGATAGCGGTCCCAATCAAGATGCGGAAAGTAAAGGGAGACGAAAGAACCCACGGGCGGAGGCTCGCTTAAATCCAGGCAATCCCTCTCCTGCAGAGCTACCTGGGAACAGCCCAGATAGTTAATACCGTCCCGGGCTTGTTCGCATTGAGCCGATAACCGTATACACCACTGAACACTCGGTCTTTCTTCAAAAACCATGTGGGACGGTGGCTCGCAGGTTGCGCTGGCTCTGGAAACGGGCGGTATCTTCAAAACGATATCAGAATCCGTGAGGTTTTTGATAGCATACCCCTTCCAGGGCTCCAATTGGCTGATGCTCTGGGGAAGCTTCCACTCGCCATCGTATAGATAAGGCCCGTTGATATTGGCAGTGTCTACGGACACATCGCTCCAGAGCACACCGAAATCGAAGGGTAGGCCGATGTCGTTCCACCCTGATGACAGGGTGATGGCGAAGGAATCGGCTGTGGTTACTGTGGTCCCTGAACCGGCGTCGATTGTTTTTCCCGACGCCCTGACGATCAGCCAAAAAGCCTTGCCCGGAGCGAAATCCCCTGCACTGGAGTATTCAAGATAGCTGCCATCTTCATATCTAAGCAGACGCCACTGTGTGTTGTCATAGGATCCAAGGTCATCACTCAAGACGGCATCGGCGCCGGCATTATCCAGCTCTAGAGGAACAGAAATCATACGGTAGGCCGTCTGATCGGAGCCTCCCGGCTGTGATTCATTTTTTGTCAGGCTATCCACCTGTACCTGAGTCACGTGTGGAGAGGTCTGAAAACCTACCGTCGGATCATAGGCCGTATTCGCTCCATCCGTGGCCGATATATAGTATTCCACCCCGCGTGAAGTAACTGAGCCGCCGGGAATAATGCCGGAATAATCTGCCCTGGTGGCGGTCATGCTCACCGTTGTGAAGGATGTTTGCCCACCTCTTCTGTAATATAGATCGGCGCCGGTAACGCCTCCATCATCCGTGATGGTGGCGCTGACGGTCATGTCCGTCCCCTCCAGGGCTGTAGTCACTGGCGTATGTATAATAGTGGGTGCCTGGTCTGCCACCTGGATAACATGTGGTGAGCTCTGCCAATTTATCGGCGGATGGTAGGACGTGTTCAGTCCATCAGTGGCCGAGAGGTAATAGTCCACCCCCACAGATGTGACCACGCTGTCGGGGATAAGGCCCGTATAATGATCCCCTGCCGCTGACATGGCCACCGTACTGTAAGAGGTCTGGCCACTCTTGCGGTAATGAACATTGGCTCCGGTCACACCTCCATCATCGGTGATGTTGGCGGCGATGGTCACGTCCTGTCCCGTCTGGGCCGTGACCACCGGAGTGTGCACGATGGTCGGAGGCTGGTTGGCGATCACCTCCTTGCGCACCACGATATCGTCCACAAAGGCGCCGGTCGCTGCCTGGGCTGCGTTGCTTTGAAACATAAAGGCAACCCATACCTCTGGTTGGCCGGTTAGATCGCCCAGCTGATACACATTCGTTAAATCAAACGTCTCCCCCACCCAACCGCTGGAGCTTCCGCTTGTGCGCAGGCCATAGAAGTTAGAACCATTGATGGAGGCCATGCGACTGAAGTAATCAAAATTGGGCTCGGAATCAAGCCAGTAGTAGAATTGAAATTCAGCATCCGTGGCGTCGCTCAAGCTGAAGGGTCCCCAGATCATCCAGGCGCTCATATCGTTGGGATAGTTGTTCGTCGCCGGGTCCAGATCGGGAAAGCCAATATCATGATCGCCAGCACACCAGGCGCTGTATTGTCCATTGCGGGGGTTGTAATCGTCTTTACCCCAGTAGTATCGAGAATAATGGAGCCCCGTGGAATGACCTGCATACCAAGCCCCATGGGGAAAGAGACCCTCGAAATCCTCGGTCATGATCACCTGCCAACCCTGCTGATCAGATCTCTCTACGGAAGGACTTGAGCTGGAAACCACTGCCGAAAGGCTTTTTCTGCTCCCTGACAGGTTATATCTAAGCACCTTGGCTTTGCTTTCATCTAAAATCCAGGCGACCGGTTCCCTTATGAGGGAAATTACCCCCTGGCCGGCGTTTTCTGGTTTTGCAGATTCTTCGGCCACAGCCCTGGTGCCCAAGCAGAAGAGTCCATGCCAGAGCAGAAAGGCCATGAGCAGCAGTCTGATCAATAAAAATGATCTTCTCATCTTCAGATCCTTTGATTAGAGGTTTTTAATGAAAAGTCCCCTCACGGCCGATCCGGAGGATCGGGAAGTTTTGTATAAGTCTGTCCTCCATTTCCGCCATCACCTCCACCTCCGGACATGGCAATGGCGGCGATTCCCACAACCACAAGAGATCCAATGCCTATCCAGTGCCATTTCTTCAGACCAGTTTTCTTTTGCTTCTCCGGGACAATAACCGGTTTTCCCTCAGCTAGCGTCACCGTCTCCTCTTCAGGCAGAGTTAATTCCTCCACTTCCTTCACCGGGATCACAGAGACTCTAATGTATGATTCGTCCGCCGGATAACGAGCCAATTGATTGCCTATGGGATCAAGAACTCTCACATAATATTCCAACCCCTCAGAATTCACTTTTTTGTGAGGGATTTCTCCGGCGAATTTAGAATCTCCTATATTCTCCATAGATATCGATGCAAAATTCTTTTTTCCTACCTGCCGGTACATGATATACACCAGCTTGCCAGCCGCAGACCCGGTTAGCTCTGCCGTCACGCTGATGGCTTTCTGGACGGCGACCTCAATGACTGGCTCATGAACGATCTTCAGCTCTTCCTGTGCCTGCAACGGCACCGTATGGAGAACCGCACACAGATGTAAAACGATCATAGTGAGCACCATAACCCTCTTCATCTTCGTTTCCCTCCCCTAAAAAGCTTTCCTGGCCTCAATCTGCGAAAATAAGTGGCACATCTCCCCTGCTGGCATTGAAACCCCCCCGTTTATCTCCTTTGAATAAAACCCGGGAGCATCATTGGCATTTGAGATTTTTAAATCGCTTTACTCGATGTATTATTTCGAAATTTGTCAAGTGAAAAAAACCCCTTTGCCTCTCATATGCCAATCACTTGATAGACAAAAAACTGCAACTCACTTTTGGGATTGAGTTGCAGTCCTATTATCATGGTCGGGGCGACTGGATTTGAACCAGCGACCACTAGCCCCCCATGCTAGTGCGCTACCGGACTGCGCCACGCCCCGACCTGTCTTTAATATGACTATATCTCGAACGTGTGCCCTTTTGAGCACACACCTAATTTATGAAATCGCCCACCAAAAATCAAGCAAAAAAACCCTGCTCTTAGGCAGATCCCAGAAGCATTATTAACTCCTTCAGATCCCGTCTGATAGAGGTCAAGACGTCCTGCATGAGAGCCCCCTCGAAATTCATCTCCAACTGACTGGATGGGAGATTGCGGCGAATTTGCAAAAGCTTTTTCTTTGCGCCGGCAATGGTATAACCTTCCTCGTAAAGCAGGTGCTTGATGGAAAAAATGGACTTGATGTCCTTTACCCGGTAGGCTCGGTTTCCCGCTCGATTCTTCGGAGGAGTCAGGGTGGGAAACTCATCCTCCCAATAACGCAGCACATGGGGCTTGAGATTGGTTAAAGCGCAAACTTCACTGATGGTATAATACATCTTCCTGGGAGAAAGTTTGACCAATAGAACCACCTCCCGTTTAGGGTTCCCATCTGGTTAGATGATCATAACACATGCTTATAAATTATCTAAAACCGCCTGGAGAAATCAATCCATCACCAGATTTCCACTTTAGCCACGCGACTCATCAGATCGTTAACAGCCTGTCGGGGGTTTTTATCTCCGAAAAGAACCTCATACACCTGTTCTGTGATGGGCATCTCCACCGCCTTTTCCTGGGCCAAAAGTCTCGCCGACTTGGTTGTGTTAACGCCCTCGGCGACCATATTCATACTGGACAGAATCTGGCTCAGCTTTTTTCCTCTTCCGGCCTGCTCTCCCACATACCGATTGCGGCTGTGCTTGCTCATGCAGGTGGTGATCAGATCGCCCATTCCCGACAGGCCAGAGAAAGTCTGGGCGCGCGCGCCCATGACTATGCCCAGGCGGCTGATCTCGGCCAACCCCCTGGTAAGCAATGCTCCTTTGGTATTATCTCCGTAGCCCAGACCATCGCACATACCGGCGGCTATAGCGATTACATTTTTCAATGAGCCGGCCAGCTCGACGCCGACGATATCGTCATTGGTGTACACGCGAAAATGTGACGACATGAAAGCCGCCTGCACTTCACGATTCAAGCTTTCATCCGTTGAAGCCACCACCACCGCAGTTGGAATGCCCCGGCTGACTTCCTCGGCGTGGCTGGGCCCCGAGAGAGTGACAATTCCGGTTCCAGGAGGCAACTCATCTTCAAGCACCTGGGACATTCTCTTAAACGTCTCTCTTTCCAGACCTTTGGCAACATTGACTGAGATCACATGCTGTTCTGTCAGATGATGAGATACCTGTTTGGCCAGTACCCTGAGCACATGTGATGGCAAGGCAAAGACGGTCATATCGGCTCCGTCCAGGGCCTTATCATAATCATTTGTGATGATGATCTCCCCGGGAATGGTCACTCCTGGAAGGAAAAGGGCGTTCTGTCGAGTACGTTTTAGCTGCACAGCTCTTTCCGGGAAAAATTCCCACAGCCGTACACTATACCCATTGCCATGCAACAGGATGGCCAGTGTAGTACCCCAGCTGCCAGCGCCTAAGACAGCTATTTTCCTCATGATTGTTTCCTCTTTGTTCGGTTAGCGCCCAGGGTAAGTTTGTTCTCCTTCCCGGCCAACAGCCTTCCGATATTTCCATGATGGAAAATCAGAACCGCCAAAGCCATGATCACGCTAAAGGACGTTATCGCTCTGCCCGGGTCATTTTCAAAAATAACCTTCCTAAGAATAAGCAACAGTGGTACGGAAATTGCAGCAACCATCGAGGCCACGGAAACATAGCGCGTCGCGGCCACAATGGCCGCCCATAGCACCAGAACACACAAGGTCACTACAGGGGCCAAAGCGAGCATCACACCTGCGGCAGTTCCCACCCCCTTTCCCCCGCGAAAACCGGTAGTTACGGGAAAAACATGTCCCAATATCGCACAGCTTCCCGCCAATACCGGGAGGAGATTTGGGTAAGCGGCAAATTCCATCTGGCCGATCTTTGAAACAACTAATACCGCCAGCAACCCTTTGACCATATCCAGCGCCAGGACCAGAACTCCGTATTTTGCACCCAGCACTCTCAGAGCATTAGTGGCACCGGCGTTTCCACTGCCATGATCCCTTATATCGATCCCCCTGACGATCTTTCCCATCCACACTGCCACAGGTATTGAACCCAGAAGATAGCTTAGCATTAATGTCAGAGCCAACCGCATTTACCACTATCCCCCTCTCTGGCGAACCAAAATTCTCAAGGCAACACCCTGAAAACCGAATGAGCTTCTAAGCTGATTGATTAAATAGCGAAGGTAAGGTGCGTTGAATGCCTTTGGGTTGTTAGTGAAAAAGATGAAAGTAGGCGGATGAGTCTTTTGTTGGGTGACATAATAGATCTTCGTCTGCCTGCCTCTGACAGAGGGCGGCTGTCTTCGTGTCACTATCGATAATACAAATCTATTGAGATGGCTCGTGGTTATCCTCTTGCCCCGTTCCTGGAAAACTTTCAGGACCTGATCCAATACCGTCCGAACGTGCATCCCGGTTAGCGCAGAGGCAGATACCACTGGGACAAACGACAAAGAGGGATATCGCTCTATCAACTGTTTTTCATACTCATCCAATTGAACATTCTCTTCCTGCAAAAGATCCCATTTGTTAAGCACCAACACGATACCCTTGTATGCATCCTGAATTTGGCTGGCTATCTTCATATCATGAGCCAAGGGTCCAGCGACGGCATCCATCACCAGCAGGGCAACATGGCAACGCTCCAATCCCCTCATGGTGCGTAAGCTGCTGTAGAACTCAACGCTCTCTTTTATTTTGCTCCTCTTCTTAAGTCCGGCCGTGTCGATGAGTACAAATGTTTGCTTTCCAAGGTGAAAAACGGTGTCCACGGCGTCCCTGGTAGTACCTGGCAT
>DAOVRJ010000296.1 GCA_030628225.1 Candidatus Zixiibacteriota bacterium
GGAAAGTAAAATTTTCATGCGCTGGCGCCGAGGTGATCGGACCTATGAGGACTCGATGAAAACTAAGGTCTACAAGGTCCCGGATGAGCATGGAGATTTGAGACCGGTGGGGTTCATCGGTATAACCTCTCGGATAACGTATAAAAAAATTGGTTTGAACCGCTCAGCCCTGGAGAGTACAAGATGGACCATTGAGAATACCAAACAGATCGTTTTGTTCATCAAAGGGTTGATTACTGGCGAAGTTTCAGCCAAAATGGTGGGAGGGCCCATTTTCATCGCCAAGGTAGCCGGGCAGAGCGCCCGTCAGGGCTTTCTGTCTTTGCTTTCATTTATGGCTGTTTTGAGCGTAAACCTGGCCCTGTTAAACATTATACCTATCCCTGTCCTGGACGGAGGACAGCTACTACTTCTGTTGGTAGAATTAGTTAAAAGAAAATCTCTCAGCATCAAGCAAAGATTGATCTTTCAACAGGTGGGTCTTGCCCTAATTGTCTTCTTGATCATTTTCGTTCTTTTCAACGATGTGACACGATAACCTTTTCAAAAAAGGTTTGACAATAATCAGATCAGTATGTATAATGTCAATTCAAATGAAAAAGCAGAATAGACAGATGACCCTTTCAGGAGGTTCAAGGACATGATATTAGCTCAAAGAATGAGCAGGTTGGGTACGGAGACCGCTTTCGAGGTTCTGGCCAGAGCGAAAGCCCTTGAGGCCAAGGGGAAAACGGTGATTCATCTGGAGATCGGCGAACCGGATTTCGACACGCCGAGCAACATTCGTGAAGCGGCCAAGAGGGCTCTGGATGAGGCGTACACCCATTACGGCCCCTCCGCCGGCCTTCCAAGCTTCCGAGAGGTCATCGCCCAGGAGGTATCCAAGGACTGGGCAATTAAGGTTAGCCCGGAGCAAGTGGTGGTTACTCCCGGAGCGAAACCCATCATGTTCTTCGCCATCATGGCCCTGATCGATCGCGGCGATGAGGTAATATATCCCAACCCGGGATTTCCAATATACGAATCGGTGATTGAATTCGTCGGTGCAAAGGCAGTGCCCATAATTCTCCGCGAGGAAAACGATTTCGAGATGGATATTGAGGAATTGCGCGAAAAGATAACGCCACAGACAAAGATGCTGATCATAAACTCGCCCCAGAACCCCACCGGTGGTGTGTTGAGCAAAGGGACATTGGAAGCCATCGCCGAGATGATCAAGGGCAAGGATATTATGGTGCTTACAGATGATATTTACCATCGAATACTCTATGAGGGAGAGCATCACAGTATCGCATCTTTGCCAGGTATGATGGATCAAACCATCCTGCTGAACGGTTTCTCCAAAACATATGCCATGACCGGCTGGAGATTGGGATACGGGGTGATGAGAGAGGATCTGGCTCAACAGATCGCCAAGCTGATGACCAACAGCAATTCCTGCACCTGTAGCTTTATACAGATGGCTGGCATAGAGGCGCTTCGTGGGCCTCAGGATGAGGCCAGTGCAATGGTAGCAGAGTTTAATCGGCGCCGGAAGGTAATCGTCGAGGGGCTGAACGATATTGACGGCATCTCCTGCAAGAATCCGAAGGGGGCTTTCTACGTTTTTCCCAATGTCAAGGAGATTGGCTGGAATTGCAAGAAACTAGCTGATTACCTTTTGGAGAAGGCCGGTGTGGCCGTCTTGGCTGGGACTTCCTTTGGCAAATATGGCGATGGCTATCTGCGGCTTTCCTATGCCAATTCTGTGGAGAATATCCAGGAAGCCATGAGGCGTATGCGCGAAGCCATTGAAACAATCTGATATTAGACTGCTAGAGAGAAAGTTGGCCAGCCCAAGAGCGGCTCTTCAGGCCGCTCTTTTGTCTATATCAGTTAAAATATTGGGTGGCGGAAGAAAGGTTGTGAAGAGCTCGATGAAAACAAATGCGGACTTTTCCGCCGATGAGCTGGTTATCGTAGCGAGAAGAGGAAAAAGCCGGGAATATTTTTACACTAACAAAATTGCGGCACATTTCAGTGGGGAGAGCGGGGATCGTTCCAGCCGAAGCTACCACGGTATGTGCGTGAATACATACAAGGTCCTGGAAGATTGGCGATTTCAGCTAGACGGTGTACAGATAAATCGTAATAAAGCGGTGCAAGTATTATTTTATCCCCACCGGCTGGTCAGGATCTTTGAGCATCCTCCTATACGAGAGCAGATCTGTCTTCTGGACAAACATGATGTCCTGCTGGTAGAACTGGTAACGGGGAAACAAGCCGAAGGCATACTCTGGCCCCTAGTGGACATACGCCCCGTGCGCCAGGTCAAGAAACCGGTCTATCGAGTTATCTGGCGCTCGAGAGACAACCTTCTGTTGATTATGGGCGAGAGGTGGGGGAGAGGCTCTTCAGGCAATCCCGTGTGGTTGGGCGTGACGAGCAACGTGCCCATGAAATTTTTGCCCGAGTATAAATATTTTCCCACCATTTACACTCGGGGACAGCGGCGAGGCGTTATGGGAAGCGGCACACCTTTTGAGCCGGGCGCCTTGCGATTCAGGCCAAAGAGAGGAAGGGCACGTTTCTTTTTCGTGGCCGGCCGAACTCAGCAGGAGGTGATGATTTCAGCACGTCATGTTTCAGCCTGTGGAACTAAGCTGATTCGTCAGAAAAGAAAACGACTGGAAAGGTCATTATCC
>DAOVRJ010000247.1 GCA_030628225.1 Candidatus Zixiibacteriota bacterium
ACATCAGAGGGTATACAGGTATCCCTTTTAATTGAGTCGTTCACTATTACTGAGAGCCCCCGGCGGAAAAAACCTACAGTGGCCCCGGGGCACGTTGGCCAGGGTGGTGGGTTGCGACCCAAGGGAGCAACAGGTTGGGAGGACGAGGGGGACACTTCCCCCTCAAAAACATCATTTCAAATTGCAAAGTGCAAATTTTAAATTGAAAAATGAAGTACAAAATCAATAAATGAGCTGACTGTTTATCGATGAGTTCATGCTAAGTCAATTTAATATTTGCAATTTACATTTTACAATTTGCAATTGCGGCAGCGCAGGTGCCGCTAACGGGCCTCCTGTTATCCATATATCTTCCCTTCAGATGGCTACCTCAAAATCTCCTCCATAACCATGCGGTTATCGCTGAAATCGCGGAACAACACATCCGGCTCTGCCCTCTGCAGCTCCTCGTAACTGACGAACCCGGTGGCCACCATCACGGCTTTGGCTCCGAAGTACCGGGCGCAGGAGATATCCGCCGGCGTGTCGCCTACAACGATCACATCCCGGCCGCGAAAATCCCTGTCACACTGCTCCCGAACCCTCTGCACGGCTATTTGGGGCAGTTGATCCCGGTCGGCGCAATCATCGCCAAAGGCACCCACGGGAAAATACCGGTTCAGACCTATCGGCTCTAACTTGAGCCGGGCCCCCCGCTGGATATTCCCCGTCTGCAGGCCCAACATCGTGCCATCATGACCGTGAAGCTCCCGGACCAGCTTCATTACACCGGGGTAAACCTTCAGGTCGTGGACCCGGGGCATCTCCTGCTCGAGGTAATCCACATACACATCCCAGAACCTGTCCATTCTCTCCCCGATCAGATCGGGGGAATGGCCGGCCAGGTTCATCAGCTCCATGATGATCTGCGGATCTGTCTTGCCGCAGAAGGAGTAGTTTTTTATGGGACCGGTGGATCCGAAGATCCTCAGCAGGGCGCGGCGCATGGCCCGTCTTCCGGCACCGCCGGTGTATAAAATGGTGCCGTCGATGTCGAAGAGAACCAGCTTGGTTCCCGTTATATCGGCCATGACTGAAAACCTCCTCAAAATATCACACTACGGAGAGATCCCTGCTGATCTCGCCAGCCTGAAATCGGTTCAGATGCAGACGATCGATGGGCAGATCCAGCTCCTCGCCGGTGATCATCTGAGCCAACAGGTCTACAACCTTGGGAGCCAGCATGAAACCATGGCCGCTGAAGCCATTGACCTGAATGAAACCCTCCACCTGGTCCACGGGGCCCAGGATAGGCAGGGCGTCCGGCGTGGTGTCGTACAGACCGGCCCACTGGCGGACAACCTTCACCTGATGCAAAGCGGGCATTAGGCTGAGAATCTTGCGGCTCATCGTCCGTAAAAACTTCAGGCTGGAGGTGATTTCAAAACCAGGCTTCTCCTGCGGGTCGCCGTAGCCCATGATGATGCCCCCTCTTTTCTCCTGCCGGAAGTAAACCCCATGGCGGAAGGAGATGACCATGGTGCTGAAAAAGGATTCCACCGGTTCGGTGACCAGAATCTCATGGCGAGTGGGCACGATGGGCAACTCCAACCCCACCATCCTGGCCAGAGGCACCGAATCCCCGCCGGCAGCATTGATCACCAGGGGGGTCTCGATCTCCCCCCGCGAGGTGACCACCGAGATGACCTTGTTTCCCCGCTTCTTTATGTTCGTCACCGACGTATACAGCTCGATCTGAACCCCCCGCTTTTTGGCCGCCTCGGCGTATGCCTGGGTCACGAAAAAGGGATTGGCTGAGCCATCGCTGGGACAATAGGTAGCACACAAAACGCCATCGGTGTTCAAATGCGGGGCGATCTCCCGGGCATCCTGGGCATCCACAAAACGGACGTTTAAACCCAGTCCCTGCTGCATGGCCACGTTCTTCTTGTACTGCTCCACCTCCTGGTCGGTGTAGGCCAGGATGAGATATCCCCCTTGATCATACTCCGTCTGGTAGTCCAGCTCCTGGTCCAGCTGAGCGAACAGGCGGACGCTCTCCATGGCCAGCCGGGTGTTCTCCTCGGTGCTCCACTGCTGGCGGATACCTCCACCACAACGACCCGTGGCCCCACTGGCCAAATACTCCCGCTCCACCACCACTACATCCCGCAAGCCCCGCTTGGCTAAACAGTAGGCCAGACCGCACCCACACACTCCCCCGCCAATAATGACCGCCTCAGCTCGTCTCTTCATCGGGTTCCCCCGCTAAAATGGCCAGTTCCGTGGGCATAGCCGGCGGGCGAAAAGTGGGCTGCGCAATCTGGCCCAGGGGTTTACCAGTCCTGGCAGAGATGATCTGGGCGATAAGCTGGCCGCAGGTACGCCCCTGACAGGCGCCCATGCCACAGCGGAGCATGCGTTTGATCTCCTCCATGGTGGCGAACCCCTGATCAATGGCCCGGACGATCTGACCGTAAGTGACATCCTCACAGCGGCAGATGATGGTGTCCTCTGTCAATCTCTTGCCTCCCCGGAAAGTGAAGATATGAAAACGTAAATGATACTGGATGCTGGATACTGGATGCTAGTTAAAGGCCGAGACAATGCAAAAGTCGAGACTCGAGACTCGTTAAAAGAAAAACCCGATTCTGGATGCTTGATACTGGTGAAAAGAAAAACAGATTCTGGATTCTAGATACTGGATGCTGGTTAAGAACTAGATCCAGTATCCAGCATCTTGTTCTTCTATCAAGCATCCAGAATCGGGGATAGGGGGTCGAGGATCCAGAATCTAGAATCCAGTATCCAGAATCCAGTATTGAACTCTCGCGATGACCTCAAATCAGGTCCCCACCAGTTTCTTGAACTCATCTTCATCCATTGTTCTGATTCCCAACGCTCTGGCCTTTTCCCGCTTGGATCCGGGGTTCTCTCCCGCCACCAACACATCCGTCTTAGTGCTGACGTTGGAGGCCACACGCCCCCCCAGCTTCTCGATGAGAGCCTTGGCCTGATGGCGAGTGAAGGAGACTAATCCCCCGGTAAGGACAAAGATCTGGCCGGCTAATGGCTCGGGCCCTTTGACCTCTCTAAGCACCGGGAACCGTACCCCGGCCCGACTCAGCTTCTCCAGCACCTGCAGATTTCTGTCATTGCTAAAGAAAGCCCGGATGCTCTCGGCTACAATTGGACCTACCTCACGTACGGCTACGAGCTGCTCGGCGGTGGCCTCTTGCAGACGGTTCAAACTGCCAAATTCCCGGGCCAATACCCCGGCCAGGTGTTCGCCCACATTGCGAATCCCCAGAGCTTGAATCAATCTGGGCAGGGTAGGCCTTTTGCTGCCCTGGATGGTGTTCAGGATGTTCTGGGCCAGTTTCTCGCCCATGCGCTCCAGCTTCAGCAGATCGTCCCCGGTCAAATAGTAGAGGTCGGCGGGATCCTTGACCATCTCCCGATCCACCAGCTGCTCCACGAGTTTGTAACCAAGGCCCTCCATGTCCATGGCCCATTTGCCGGCGAAGTGAAAGATGTTCTCCTTCAGCTGGGC
>DAOVRJ010000098.1 GCA_030628225.1 Candidatus Zixiibacteriota bacterium
CTCCACCTGGCCCACCCCCTCCGTGGGAGTCTCGGTGGGAATGCGACGAATCTCCTTACTGGTTATTTCCGGGTCCTGCACCAGCTCCATCATCAGCTCCGCGGCGTACATCAGCTCGATGAGACGGGCCCAGTGTGTGGCCAGGGTGGCATGAACCGGCTTACCCCCCAAAGTTTTATAGAAGCGTTCGTATTCTGCTTGGGCCAGAGGCGTGGTCATGCCATCGGCGGCGTTGAGACGGGAAAGGGGCGTGGCTTTGTAGACACCGCTGTCGGGACCGTCCACCAAACCCTTCCAACCGATCTTCTTTAGGTAGGGGAACTTCATGTAGGTCCAGGGCTCCACATGCTCTTCCAGATGCTTTAAGTAATCGGCGGCTTTAAATTTGGCGAACTCCTGGCCCTTTTGATCCACGACCCGGATATGGCCATCGTAGAAGTTGACCTGATTGTTCTCATCGACAGTGCCCATGGAATAGGTCCGGTGGGCATAGGCATCGCTGAGGATCAGATCCACGTACTTCTTGTTGGCCAGGACGACGTCATCGAAGAGCTGCAGGCTGAACTTGCCGAACTCCACGGCCGTCTTGGCCACCTGCTCGATCTGTTGCCGTTCCTCCTCGTTGATGCTCTTGCTGAACCCACCGGCAAGGGCACTGACCGGATGGATCGTCCGGCCGCCGAGGATTTTGATCACCCCGTGCAGGGCATGACGGGCGTTGATCACCTTGAGGCCGGCCTCGGTGCCCACTTTTTGAATGAGGCCGAAGATATTCCGCTCGGCGGGGCTGGCCTCGGGCCCCACCACGAAATCTGCGCCGGCCAGGATGTAAAAATGTGTGGCGTGGTCGGCGACGAAAAAGGCGCTGTACATCAGCTCGCGTAATTTCTTTCCAGCACTGGGTATCTCCACGTGGTAGACGGCGTCACAGGCTTTGGCCGAGGCCATGTGGTGTGCCACAGGACAAACGCCGCAAATACGCGTGGTGATCCGGGGTAGCTCCTCCACGGGATGTCCCTCACAAAATTTCTCAAAACCCCGCAGCTCCGGCACCTGAAAGTACACATTGGCCACATCTCCGGCGTCGTCGAGAAAGATCTCGATCTTTCCGTGCCCCTCCAGCCGGGTGATGGGGTCGATAGTAATGCGTTTCATTTGATGACTCTCCTGCGCAGAATTGAGTAGGGTAGCCCGAAGCGGTAGAAATACCCAATTGGATTTGGAATCTGGTCCAGTATCCGGTTTATCTCCTCTGGTTCCTCAGCATCGATGATGGAGCCCAGAGCGCTAACGATCTTGGCCCCCTGGTCGATGACCTTTGGGGGAGGGCCGTAACATCCACGACAGGGCATGTTGACCTGAATGCATTGGGCCCCGCAACCATCTCTGGTAGCGAACCCGGCACAGAAAATTCCCTGTTCCAGCAAACAGACGTCCGGGTCCGGGATCACCAGATGGGGACGCACAAAGGCCTTGATCTTCTTCTCATTTTTGGTCCGCGGACACTCATCGCAGACGGTCTTCTGGCCGGCACCCACCACAGAGCCCTTCTCGGGCAAATTGTTGCCTAAAATAGCCTCCAAAACCTCCCAGGTTCGTTCTCCTGTGGGGGGACAGCCAGGAACGAAGTAGTCCACATCCACCGTCTGGGCCAGGGTCTTAACGGTGTCGTAGAACTCGGGCAGCCGAAGCTCACCTTCGGGCACCTTTGTTTTGGTCTGGGGTCTGATTCCCTTGGGATTTTTGGTGCTCGGTGTGGTATCGTAGACCCGTTTGAAAATGCCCTCTCGATCGGTCACGTTGGCCAGGCCTGGGATGCCGCCCTCGTAGGCGCAGGAGCCATAGGCCACCAGCACTTTGCTCTTGCGCCGGAACAACTTGGCCATGTACTCGTTCTCCGACGTGCGAATAGCACCGTTAAACAGGGTCAGATCAATACTCCCATCGGGCATGGCCTCCACATGGTGATATTTGAAATCCATGGCGCAAGGCCAGAAAACTATCTCCGCCCCGGCGACAAAATCCAGAATCTTAGCCCCTATGTCCAGAATCGATATCTCACATCCCCCACAGCTGGCCGCCCAATAAAGAGCAACTTTTAGCTTTGCCATACTTCCTGCCTTTTTATATCGTTGAACTGTCGTTGTTTAACGGAGGGTCCCTTGATATTGGGTTGTTAGCTGCCTCTTTCTCACCTCGGGATTGCTGTAATCAGGCAAAAGCATGGGAGCGATACGATCTGTCTTCACGCCGGCCTTTTCCAGCTCCCGATTGTAACGGATCACGTGCTCCAGAGTCGGCTTTCCCCTGGGCGACTTGGCGCGGCTATACCTGGCAGCGTTCTCCCCGGCAATTCTTCCGAAGACGGTCACGTCCAGCAGAGAATTGCCCATCAGCCGATTCTCGCCATGCACACCCCCGGAGACCTCGCCGGCCACAAACAGACCTGGAACGCTGGTCTGGCAACTTTCATCAATCTCCAGACCTCCATTCTGGTAATGCAAGGTGGGATGCACCAGCATCGGTTCCTTGGAGATGTCGATCTCATAACGCCGGAACAGGATGCATTTGCCGGGAAATTCCCGTTTGACCGTCCCCGGGCCCTGAAGCAGCTCGATCATCGGCGAATCCAGCCAGACGCCAAATTTGCCCGTAGGGGTGGGCACGCCTTTGCCTCTGTCCGGGGAACATTCCCTGATGACGGCCGCCGCCTCCACGTCCCTTGGTTCGCGCTCGTAGACGAATTGCTCGCCGTCGACGTTGACCAGATTGGCGCCAGCTCCCCGGAACTTCTCGGTGATCAGCAGGCCCTCAGCCTGCTCTGGAAAGACGGCCCCGGTGGGATGATACTGCACACTATGCAGAAAACGCAGCTTCACCCCGGCCCGATAGCCCAAAATAAGTCCATCTCCTGTAGCGCCATAGTGGTTGGTGGTCATATAGCCCTGCATATGCAATCTGCCGGAGCCACCCGTGGCCAGTACCGTGGCTTTAGCATGAACCACGAAATACTCCTCGGTTTCCAGATTGTACAAAATCGCTCCAGCACACTGCCCCTTATTGGTAAGCACCAATTCCACTGCCGGAGAAAACTCAATGATTTTTATGTTCTCCGGCCGATTTTTCACCTCATCACGCAGGGTGCGCATGATCTCGGCACCGGTGATCTCGCCGGCATAGTGCATCCGCTTTCGGGATGTGCCTCCGCCGTGCATGGTCTTCAGTGTGCCATCCGGAAATTTGGAGAACATGGTCCCCATCTTCTCCAGCCAGCCCATCACTTTGGGAGCTTCCAAAACCAGAGTCGAGACCAGCTTAGGATCGTTGGAAAAATGGCCACCGCCTATGACATCCAGATAGTGATAATATGGGGAATCCTTTCCCCTCTTGGTAGCCGCCTGAATGCCTCCCTCAGCCATCATGGTGTTGGCGTCTCCCATGCGCAATTTAGTGGCCAGAAGAACCCCAGCACCGCTCTCCTGGGCTAACAGCGCTGCGGAAGCACCTGCGCCCCCCCCGCCTATGACCAAAACATCGGTCTCGTACGCTACCCTGGAAAGATCGATCTTTTTGGGGTCAACGCGGCTGTGCGCCTCTAAAAGATCCACCACCTCGTGGGAGATGGAATACCCCTTGCTGGGACCAACTCGAATCTTCCGACGATTGCCTGATTTGAAATCAGGATGGTACTTTTTCAGTATCTTCTGCCGATCATCCACGGGAATAGCGGAAAACTCCAAGCCCTTTTTTTTACGCTGCACGCGAGCGGGCCTCGTTTTCTCCACAACCTTCATCAGTTTCTTCAGCTCAGGCGTATAGGGCATAACGACCCTCCTCAACATTGCCTCTGAACTCAAAGATAATCGTTGCTCTCTGGCGTCCAGTCCTCCTCGGCCATCTCTGGCTCGATCTCTCTCTCTTTATACAACCGCTTCAAATCTTTGATATCTGCACTTTTCAGAGCCCGCAGGGGCCTTTCGTATTTCCCCTTCTCGATCTCCCGTACTCTCTCGGCCAGGTGCTGTGCTCTGGGGGCGATATGCCTGGCGTAAAGGCGACGACAGAGAACGGCCATATTATACTGAACCAACTCCGCTGGGCATCGCGCCGCGCACAGACCGCACATAACGCAATCGAAGGAAAGCTCCGCCACCCCAGCCACATCTCCGCGAATGGCCCGGGCCATATACTCCATGACATCGATATCCATGGGACAGCTCTTGGTGCAGACGTTACAACCCACACACTTGAATATCTCCGGATAGAGCTTGGACACATCGGCCCCGGTAGGAGATAATTTCTCGATATCGTACACAGCCTTATTGGCTGGGAAAAAGGGGATCTGGGCCAGATACATATTCGGCTTGACCACCGTCTGGCAGGCCAAACCCACTTCCACTCGATAGCTGTCCGGCAGGCGAAATACAGTACCACAAGCACCGCAGATACCACCCCGACATCCACAGCCGCGCACCAGCTGATAGCCCGCGTACTCCATGGCCTTTTGAATGGTCAGGCTGTCCGGAACCAGATGCCTTTGTCCCATGATGAAGATGGGAACGAGCTTCTGCTGCTGCTCCAGCTTTTTCCCGGTGGCGTCAGCTCGTTTCTTCTTTTTTCGTTGAGCCGCCATCTTGGCCTCCCTTTCTCGACCCTAACTTAATCGGGCCGAGGGCTCTGATCTGCTCGGTAAACTCATCCATAAGCTGGGCAAACTTTCTCCCCTCTGCGGCGGAAACCCATTCCAGTCTCAGCCGCCCATTTTCTAATCCAAACTGCTTGAGCACCCTCTGGAAAAGCTCAATCCTCCGTAAAGTCTTATAATTTCCGTCCTGATAATGGCAGTCTCCAGGGTGACAGCCTCCCACGAAAACGCCGTCGGCTCCCCGGTCGAAGGCCCACAGGATGTGCTCGGGATCCACCCGACTGGAGCACATAATCCGGATGTTCACCCCGTTGGGAGCATATTCCAGACGGGAGGTGCCAGCCAGATCTGCACCTGCATACGTGCACCACTTACAAAGAAAACAGACGATCTTTGGCTCAAACATCGTCATTCTCCCAGGACAACTTTCACCATTTCGCGAATTTGATCGTCGGTAATATTCTGCTGCTGGGTGGCCCCGGAAGGACAGGCTGCTACACAGGCCCCACACCCCTCGCACAACAGCTCGTTGACCCGGACGATATTCTTTTCCTCATCAAACTCCCGGGCATCATACGGACAGGCGGAGATACAAATCTTACAGCCGCTGCAAAGGTTCTCGTCGACCACGGCGACGATGGGATCGTGAAGGAGCATCTCCTGGGAGAACATACCGATCACCTTTGAGGCTGCTCCGCCAGCCTGAGCAACAGTTTCGGGAATATCCCTGGGACCCTGGGCAGCCCCGGCCAGGAAAAACCCCGGGGTGAGACTCTCCACGGGCCGCAGCTTAGGATGGGCCTCGCTGAGGAACCCATTCTCGTCGCAAGCCAGCTTCAGATTGGCGAAGAGTTTCTTGCTGCCCTCAGCCGGCACTGCACCCGTGGCCAGCACTACCATGTCCGCGGTAATCTCCACCTTTTTCCCCGTCAGGGTGTCGACCCCCCAAACCATCAGTCCGTCGCCGTCTTGAAATATCTTGGAGACCTTACCCCTCAGGTAAACCACCCCTTCCTGTTCTGAAACCCGATGATAGAACTCCTCGTAACCCTTGCCTGCCGTGCGCACATCGATATAGAAAATATAAGGCTGGCCATCGGGAACGCGATGTTTATAAAGCAAGGCATGTTTGGCCGTGTACATACAACAGAATTTCGAGCAGTAGGGGAGGTGTTTCTCCGGATCCCGTGAGCCGGCACACTGTACGAAAACCACCTCTTTGGGAACCTTACCGTCAGAAGGTCTTCTTATGACACCCTGAGTCGGACCTGATGCGGAAAGAAGACGTTCAAAATGAAGCCCATCAATTATATCAGGGTTTCTGCCATTGCCATATTCTTTAAGTTCCTCGCTTGGCAAAAGGTCATAACCGGTGGCGACGACGATGGCACCAACGGTCTCCTCTATTATCTCAGGCTTCATATCATAATCTACCGCATTTGGCTCACATACCTCTTTGCACTTGTTGCAGGCAAGCGGAAAAAGGCCCAGGCAAGCATCTGCATCAATTGTACAGATGGATGGAACAGCTTGTGGGAAAGGAATGTAGATGGCATATCTTGAGCCCAATCCCCTTTCAAACTCATTGGGCACAACGACCGGACATACCTTGAAGCACTCGCCGCAGTTATTGCAAAGATCCTCCTTCACATATCTTGGCTTTTTCAAGATCTTTACATTGAAATTGCCCACATACCCACCTACGTTTACAACCTCGCTGTAAGCAAGCAGCTTTATTTTGGGATGGTGACTGATCTCCACCATCTTTGGAGTCAAGATACATTGAGAGCAATCCAGAGTCGGAAATGTTTCAGAAAGCTGCGCCATATGCCCTCCGATGGAGGGCTCCTTTTCCACGAGGATAACCTCGTATCCACTGTCGGCGATATCCAGAGCTGCCTGTATGCCAGCGATACCTCCGCCAATAACCAGCGCCCGGCGAGTCATAAATACACTTATGGGCGATAACGAATCATTCAGTCTCTCCTTCTCGATGATGCTCTTGGTTATCTTGATGGCTTTTGCCGTGGCGATTTCCTTGTCCTGGTGAACCCAGCTACACTGTTCACGGATGTTGGCGATCTCACACTGGTAAGGATTCAGACCAACGGCCTCCGAGGCCCGGCGAAAGGTAAATTCGTGAAGGGTCGGGGAGCAGGCGGCCACGATGATCCCGTCGAGATGTTCCCTCTCGATGGCCTCCTGGATCATCTTCTGGCCAGGATCTGAACACATGTACTGGTAATCAGTCGCATAGACCACACCGGGATAGTGGCCAATCTCCTCGACCACCTTTTTCACATCCACCGTCTTGGCGATGTTGATGCCACAACCACAGACGAAAACCCCGATTCTTTTCATCTGTTCTCCTAGGGGGAAAATTTATCTACGAAAACACGATAGCGTTTAAACCGTTCCGCCTAAGGAACCCGGGTCAAACCAGATGTTTCTCCTTCAACAGCGGAACGGGATCGGCGAAATTCCTTTCAAACCCGAGGGATGCCGGATCCAGGCCCAGGGCCAAGGCCAGAAGTTGGCTGAAGAAAAATACGGGCATGGGCCGAAAACCCGGGAAATGCCGGGCAAACTCGCTCTGTTTCTGTTCCAGATTGTAGAAACACATGGGGCAGCTGAGCATAATGGCATCGGCCCCGTTCTTTCTGGCCGATTCCAGGATGGTATGGCAAAGCCGGCGGGCGATCTGAGGGGACGAGAGAGACAGAAAAGATCCGCAACATTCAATGCGATACGGAAACTCCACGACCTGCGCTCCCATACTGCCCAGAAAATCTTCCATGATTCTCGGATCTTCCGGGTCGTCCAAATCCATTTCTAAGGGGGGGCGAAGAAGATTGCAGCCGTAATAGGGAGCGATTTTTAAGTCTTCGAGCGGTTTGCTTACGGCAGCGGCAACGGCCTCAAAACCCAGTTCATCTCGAAGCATCTCCAGGTAATGGAGGACCTTTACTCCACCATCGTACTCCTGCCCCTCTCCCACTCTCCGACCACTGGCCGCCCAACGGCGATCGTCATCGCTTAAAAAAAGGTTCAGCCGCGTTCGTTTGACCGAATCCTCCCTGATGATCAGGTTGGTCCGCTTGAGCACATTATAGCAAAAGTCGCAGATGGTCACCAACTTATCGTCCCCGGCTTCCTGCACTTCTTTGAGTATGCGAAAGGGGGCGACCAAATTCACGATCTTGGTCTCACTCACCGGATATACGCCTCCGCAACAGGTCCAGTTGGGCATCTCCTCGAGCTGCACATCCAGCTTTTCGGCGCAGGCCAAGGCCGTGGTTTCCAATTGGGAGGTTCTGTCCTTAAGAGTACAACCTGGATAATACGGCAGCTTCATCATTTTCTCCGGTCAATGAGTCGCCCTGATCGAGATCTCAGGCTCCCAGCTTACGAACCACTGTGACCAACGCCTGTTGGGGAGCACGGGCCAGCTCAGCGGACGGGATCTCCCCGGGGCCAAATCGATCGACCCCACCCGCCATGGCCATCTGGCGCAACGCGTCCATGATCTTGGAGATATCGATGCCCCGAGGGCAGCGGGCGAAACACTGGAAACAAGAGACGCACAGCCAAATGGTCTTTGAGGCTAGTAGTTCCTCCTCCATGCCCAACTGGACGTACCGAATCACCTGATTTGGCAGAAGATCCATCTCCTCGGCGATGGGACAGCCAGAGGAACAACAGCCACACTGGTAGCAAGCCCAGACACTCTGTCCGCTTAGCTCCTCGACCTGATGAAGAAATTCACCTTTCACTTTCCTCGCAGAAATCTCAGTGCGCATGCTTAAAACCTTTCCTTGTATATAGAAATACTCTATCTCCCCCGGAAACACTGGTGAGACGGGAATCAGAGTCTTTGGTATTTCTGTGTACCATGCTTA
>DAOVRJ010000011.1 GCA_030628225.1 Candidatus Zixiibacteriota bacterium
GATTCTAGGGACTCTTTAAACTTTCCTACCACTAATGGGGCTTTCGATACCACGCACAACGGCCACCTGGACGTCTTTGTGACCAAACTCAACCCGGCGGGAAGGGCCCTTGTCTATTCGACCTTTCTGGGCGGAGGCGAACAGGACCGGTGCTATGGTATCGGCCTGGATGGTTCCGACAATGTCTACCTGATCGGCCATACCTATTCAGATAATTTTCCCACGACGGTCGAGGCTTTCGATGCGACTTATGACGGTCTCAGAGATGTCTTTGTGGCCAAATTCAGCCTGGGCGGAACCCCTGTCGAGTCCGAAACTCCCCTAGCTGAGTTACCCGAGGCCTATGCTCTCCACCAGAACTACCCCAACCCCTTCAACGCGAACACCGAGATTCGCTATCAGGTTCCCGTTGACGGTCGTGTGACTCTGAAGGTCTTCAACACCCTTGGCCAAGAGGTTCGGACTCTGGTGGATACGGACCAAGAGGCCGGTTCGCACACCATCTCCTGGGACTGCCGTGACAGTAGCGGTCGCGAGGTAGCCAGCGGTGTGTATTTCTGCCGGTTAAATGCTAGCGATTTCAGCAAGACCATCAAGATGGTGTTTCTTAAGTAGGTTGGGTTGCGGAACGCAACCCAACAATTAAATCGTTAATGAAATTCGGCAGAGGTTTGTTTTCCAGCTTCGAGCTTCGACAGACGAGCATCGTAACCAACCTCGACACCGACAGACGAGCTTGAAGAAAACATAGGATTCAAGGAGTCAAGGATCCGAGGATTCAAGGGGAAAACAAGCTGAAGTCCTGACGGCTTCGCCTGGGCAGTAATCGGAGGTCCTTTGAACCCTGGAATCCTTGAATCCTCGACCCCTTGGGTTGCACAGCCTAAAGGCCAGAGGGCGTTGTGTCTCTGCGGCCATAGACCTCAACTGAGTACTGCTCGAAAATCGTACCGCAGAGGGGGTAGCGGAGGACGGCGAGGCTGGCGGCCGGCCGAACGGGAGAGTGAGGACGGTATGGCCGCAGGCCATAGCCAGCCGGTGCCGAAGGCACACCGGCCGGAGATAGGGGGAAACTTCCCCCTTCAAAAAGATTCATTTCAAATTGCAAAGTGCAAATTTTAAATTGAAAAATGAAGTACAAAATCAATAATTCGGGATTTGATCGATAAGTTTCTGCTTCGAACCACATTTTTTATTTTGCATTTTTCACTTTTCATTTTTCATTTCTTAATTAAACTATGCTCCCAACCTTCAACATAATCAGCCTGGGCTGTCCCAAGAACCTGGTGGACGCCGAGCGGCTGGTGGCCGCCCTGGAAGGGGCCGGCTACCAGATGCAGCAGGATCCGGCTCAGGCACAGATCATCCTGGTGAACACCTGCGGGTTCATCGAGGATGCCCGGCAGGAGTCCCTGCAGACCATCGCCCAGATGGCCCGGCACAAGCAGACCGGCAAGTGCCGCGGCCTGATCGTCACCGGCTGCCTCTCCCAGCGATATCCTCAGGCCCTGCGGAAGCAGATGCCCGCGGTGGACGCCTTTTTGGGCATCGGCGGGCAGGACGATATCGTCTCCGTCTGCCAGAAGATCCTGGACGGGCCGGACTCACGGCCCTATGTGCTGCACGATCCCAACAGCCTGGTGGAGGAGGCCATCCCCCGGCGCCAGCTGACCCTGGGGCACAGCGCCTATCTGAAGATCGCCGACGGCTGCGACAACCGCTGCGCCTACTGCGCCATCCCCATCATCCGCGGGAAATATCGCAGCCGAAAGCTGGAGGTCATCGAGGACGAGGCCAAAGAGATGGCCGCCCAGGGCGTGCGGGAGATCAGTCTCATCGCTCAGGACACCACCACCTATGGCAGGGACCTGTACGGTGAGCTCAAATTGACGGAGCTGCTGGACCGGCTGTGCCAGATCGATGGCCTGCGCTGGATCCGGCTGCTGTACACCCATCCCGCCCACTACTCCGACGAGCTCATCGAGACGGTGGCCCGACAGGAGAAGATCTGCAAGTACCTGGACCTGCCCCTGCAGCACATCTGCGACGACCTGCTGACGGCCATGAACCGCCGGGTCACCCACCAACAGATCATCGATCTGCTGAGCGATCTGCGGTCCAAAATCCCCTGGCTGACCCTGCGCACCACCTTCATCACCGGCCTGCCCGGGGAAACGGAGGAGCACTTCCGTCAGTTGATGGAATTCGTCGGACAATTCCGCTTCCAGAAGCTGGGGGCCTTCTCCTATTCCCCGGAACAGGGCACCCCGGCGGCGGACATGCCCCACCGGCCGAAGAAGGGGGTGGCCGATCGCCGTCTGGACCAGTTGCTCCAGCTCCAGCGACAGATCTCCCTGCAGCGCAACCAGGCCATGGCCGGAGAGGAGATCACCGTGCTGGTGGACGCGGCCGTCTCCGCAGACGACTGGAACTATGTGGGCCGGACCCAGGCCGAGGCCCCGGACATCGACGGGCACATCTACCTGCAGGGTGAAGATCTTCATCCCGGGGATTTCGTTCGCGCCCAGGTGACCGGTTTTTCGGAGTATGATCTGTTCGCCGAGGCGATTTGAAGAAGATATATCCTGGGTTATAGTTAAGGGAGTTTAGAGAGTTGGGGAATTTGGGCGTCTTGAGCTCGGAACTGGGAACTCGGAGTGCGGAGCTCCCCCACACTCCATCCCAGATATTATTGTTTTTGCTTTTCAGTTCCGCGTTCCGAGTTCCGAACTCCGCGCTCGGTTCGCTCCACATTCTGAACTCACAACTCCGAACTCTCTCAACTCATTCAACGAACACGTGTTCTTCTATCAAACATCGAGGATTTGGGAGAGGGGGGCGGGGATCCAGAATCCAGTATCCAGCATCCAGAATCCAGTATCCCAACGCTCAACACAACACATAACCTCCTGTGAAAAACCAAGTTAAATCCAGAGGAGAAACGACATTATGTCTGCGGAGAAAGCTCCTCAAAAACTCTTGCTGGTGGATGCCGACACTAATCAGCGGGCTCTTCTGACCGGCTTCTTCAAACGGCACGACTTCCAGGTCACTCAGGCCTCCGACGGCAGCCAGGCCCGTAAGATCCTCCGCCGCGGGCCCCAGGATGTCCTGGTGGTGGACCTGTCCCTGCCCGACTCCGACGGCATCGGATTGGTCCAGCTGGCCCGCAGGGATAATCCTGGGGCCATCTGCATGGTGATCACCGACAAGGGAGGGGAAAGCCTGGGCCTGAAAGCTCTTCGCGCGGGCGCCGATGACCTCTTTCAGCGGCCGGTGAAGCTGCGGATTTTGGGCGAGGCCATCAAAAAGGCCCAGGACCGGCGGACATTTCTCCGGGAAAGTCACCTGGTGGGCAATAGCCCGGCCATGCGCCGCATCTACGAGACCATCGAGCAGATCGCCGCCACGGACATCACCGCCATGATAGTGGGCGAAAGCGGAACAGGCAAGGAGCTGGTGGCCCGGGCCATTCACCTGAAAAGCCGCCGCCGCGGCGGCCCTTTCTTAGCGGTTAACTGCGGGGCTCTGGCCGAGGGTATTATAGACAGCGAGCTGTTCGGTCACGAGCGGGGAGCCTTCACCGGAGCGGTCAGCCGCCGGGCGGGATACTTCGAGCTGGCCGATGGCGGCACCCTGTTCCTGGACGAGGTGTCCGAGCTGCCCCCGGCCACACAGGTGAGATTGCTCCGCGTGCTGGAGGAGCAGGAGTTCATGCGGGTCGGCGGAACCAGCCCCATTAAGGTGGATGTGAGGCTCATCGCCGCCACCAACAAGGATCTGGAAGAGGCGGTGGAGCAGGGCCAGTTCCGGGAGGATCTTTACTACCGGCTCAATGTGGTACTGGTCCACATTCCCCCTCTGCGCGAGAGAAGGGATGATATCCCTCTGCTGGTGCAGACCTTCATCGGACAATATCGCCATCAGGCCAAGGCACGTTTCCAGGGCATTTCCGGCCAGGCCATGGAACTGCTAAAACAGTACAACTGGCCCGGAAACGTGCGCGAGCTGAGAAATTTAGTGGAGAGTCTCATGGTCCTCTCTCCTGATCGGGAAGTCCGCCCGGAGGATATTCCCAAATACCTCCGTCCCCGGGCCACCCCCAGCGCCAATTTGCCCGTGCGGGTGGAGAAAACCAGGGAACAGGCGGAGCGGGAGATCATCTACAAGACCCTTCTGGGCCTGCGAGCAGACGTGGCCGAGCTGAAAGGGCTTCTCGCCGGAGAGCACAGGCCCCGGCCACCCATGGGGGTGCACTCCCGGCACACGGACCTGGTGGAGGAGGGCGACCAGGCCCAACAGGAGCCGGCCGGCGAAACGGTGCAGTTCCCGGTGGGCACCGACATGTCCCGGGTGGAGAGGGATATGATCCGCAAAACCCTGCAGCATACCGGCGGCAACCGCAAGAAGGCGGCCAAGCTGCTGGGCATCGGCGAGCGGACATTGTATCGGAAGATTCAGGCGTATGGGTTGAATGGATGAGGAAAGATTAGAGTTAGGCGAGTTGAGAGAGTTTTGAGAGTTCAGAGAGTTAGGCGAGTTGAGAGAGTTTTGAGAGTTCAGAGAGTTAGGCGAGTTGAGAGCATCTTGCGCTCGGAGCATATTGAACTCGGAGCTCGGAGTGCCACCCCCCACCCCTTTAATTCGATCTTAATTTCTTTAGCTCCGAGTTCCACGTTCCGCATTCCGCGCTCAATAGGGTGGTAACTCTATAACTCAGTAAACTCATTAGAAAAGACAGAGACTCGGGGATCGGGAATCGTAAAACACATCATAAGTCCGTTTGTTTTACGAATCTCGAGTCTCGAATCTCGGCCTTTCACCAGTATCCAGTATCAATCAATTCAATTCTTTAACAACAAACGATTTGGCGCGGTGATTCAGCCATTTTGGCAGTTCATTTGTCAAAATGGCCTTTCTTTTCGTCATATCTGCCATATTGGCTGTTTCTGTGCGTCAAAATGGCGTATGTTTTCATCGCTGCACAGAACTGGCAAAAGCGAGGAAATGTTTTTCTTTAGGAAACACTTTGCCTTCCAACGCATTAAAGAAGCCGCTTGCCAACAGGACCTAACTGGCACGACAGTTGCACTAGATGAATAATGGTGTGCAAAAAAGCGCACGTCAAGTTCCTTCACAGACTTTTTAAGGAGGTGAATCGAGATGGCGATCATGAGATGGAGACCGTGGGGAGACCTGCTTAGCGTCGAGGACGAGATGAATCAACTGTTCGGCGATTTCCTCGGCCGGGTCCCGGCAAGACGGGCTGAAACCACGCAGCGGTGGTGTCCAGCGGTAGATATTTACGAGGACGAGGACAGCCTGCACATCGACGTGGAGATTCCGGGGATGAAGCAAGAGGAAATCAATGTCTCGCTGGAGAACAATGTGCTGTCTCTCAGAGGAGAGAAAAAGCAACAGGAGGAGGTCAAGGAGGTGAATTACCACCGCTGGGAGCGCAGACACGGCTCTTTCTCCAGGGCCTTCGAGCTGCCGGTGACGGTCCAGTCGGACAAGATCAGCGCCTCGTATAAAAATGGGGTCTTGCGCGTCGTCCTCCCGAAAACAGAGGAGGTTAAACCGAAAGATATCCCCATCGAGGTGAAATAATAAACCTTCAACCATAAAACAGAGATTGACAAGCTTCAACAACCATCAGGAGGTGAACGAAAATGGCGATCATGAGGTGGAGACCGTGGGGAGACCTGGTCAGCGTCGGGGACGAGATGAATCAACTGTTCGGCGACTTCTTCGACCGGGTCCCCGAGAGACGCCCGTGGGCTCTGAAGCGGTGGAGCCCGGCGGTGGATATCTCCGAGAACAAGGACAGCATCCATGTTGATGTGGAAATTCCGGGGATGAAAAAGGAGGACATCAGGGTTTCGCTGGAGAACAACGTGCTGATGCTCAAGGGCGAGAAAAAGCAGGAGCGGGAAATCAACGAACAGAACTGCCATCGCCTGGAGAGAAGGTACGGATCATTCGTAAGATCCTTCGAGCTGCCCATGCCCGTTCAGGCCGACAAGATCAAGGCCTCCTATAAAAACGGGGTCCTGCATGTCGAGCTGCCCAAGGCGGAAGAGGTTAAGCCCAAGGAGATTCCCATCGAGGTGAAGTAAACTCAGACGACGCGGCTTAAGGATTCGCTTTCCCACGCCGCAGAACAGGCAGGGGTCTCGTTCTCCCCAAAGAATTGATCTTGGGCGGCAGAAGGATCCCTGCCTGTTGCTTTATCGAAAGAAAAAGTTCAAGCAGACAAATAAGAATATTACCAGGAGGAATCAATCATGGCAAAAATAATCGGTATCGACCTGGGAACCACCAACTCCTGCGTGGCCGTGATGGAGGGTGGAGACCCGGTGGTCATCCCCAACGCCGAGGGTGGCAGAACAACCCCGTCGGTGGTGGCATTTTCAAAATCCAATGAGCGTCTGGTGGGCCAGGTGGCCAAAAGACAGGCCATCACCAACCCTCAGAACACCATCTCCTCTATCAAGCGATTCATGGGCCGAAAGCACAGCGAGGTAGTCCAGGAGAAGAAGGAAGTCCCCTTCCAGGTGGTCAAAGGACCAAACGGTAACGCTCGCATCAAAGCCAATAACAAAGAGTACTCCCCGCCGGAGATCTCGGCCATGATCCTGCAGAAGATGCGCCAGACCGCCGAGGACTATTTAGGGGAAAAGATCTCCGCGGCGATCATCACGGTTCCGGCCTACTTCAACGACTCTCAGCGCCAGGCCACCAAGGACGCCGGACGGATCGCCGGGCTGGATGTTAAGCGCATCATCAACGAGCCCACAGCGGCCTCCCTGGCCTATGGTCTGGACAAGAAGAAGGATGAGAAGATCGCCGTCTTCGACCTGGGCGGAGGCACTTTCGATATCTCCATCCTGGAGTTAGGCGACGGTGTCTTCGAGGTGAAATCAACCAACGGTGACACCCACCTGGGCGGCGATGACTTCGACGAGAAGGTGATCAACTGGCTGGCCGACGAGTTCAAAAAACAGGAGGGCATCGACCTGCGCAAGGACCCCATGGCCCTGCAGCGATTGAAAGAAGCGGCCGAGAAGGCCAAGTGCGAGCTCTCCTCCTCCATGCAGACGGATATCAACCTGCCTTTCATCACCGCCGATCAGGACGGGCCCAAGCACCTGAACATCACCCTGACCAGGGCAAAACTGGAGCAACTGGTAGACGACTTGATTCAGCGGACCATGGGGCCCTGCAAAAAAGCTTTGCAGGACGCCGGACTCTCCGCCGCGGACATCGATGAGGTCATCCTGGTGGGCGGCCAGACGCGCATGCCCAAGGTTCAGGAAACGGTGAAGAGCATCTTCGGAAAAGAGCCCCACAAGGGCGTCAATCCCGACGAGGTAGTGGCTGTAGGAGCGGCCATTCAGGGTGGCGTTCTGGCCGGCGATGTCAAGGACGTTCTGCTTCTGGACGTAACACCGCTGTCGTTGGGCATCGAGACCCTGGGCAGCGTGGCAACCAAGCTGATCGAGAGGAACACCACCATACCGACCAAGAAGGCCGAGATCTTCTCCACAGCGGATGACAACCAGACCACTGTAGAGATCCACGTGCTGCAGGGCGAGAGGGAGATGGCCAACGACAACAAGACCATCGGGCGTTTTCACCTGACCGGCATCCCCCCGGCACCCAGAGGAATGGCGCAGATTGAGGTTTCCTTCGACATCGACGCCAACGGCATCCTCAACGTCTCTGCCAAGGACAAGACAACTGGCAAGGAGCAGAGCATTCGCATAGAGGCCTCCAGCGGCCTGGCTGAAGAGGAGATCCAGAAGATGGTCAAGGATGCTCAGGCCCATGCCGGCGAGGACAAACGCAAACGCGAGCAGATCGACGCAAGGAACAGCGCCGACCGGCTAGTCTACGAAACGGAAAAAAACCTCCAGGAGTATGGCGATAAGATCGACCCCGGCACTCGAGCCAATGTCGAGGCGGCCACCGGTCGTGTCAAAGAAGCGCTCAAGGGCGACAACGCCGATGAGATCAAATCGGCGACCGAGGCCTTGACCCAGATCTGGCAAAAGGCGGCGGCCACCATGTATCAGCAGGCATCGGCACAGCAAGGTCCTCAGGCTGGTTCCGCCCAAAGCGGTCCTCAGCAGACAGGCTCTCCGGAAGACAGTCAGGACCAGGAGAAAACCGTGGACGCCGATTTTGAGGTCGTCGAATAACACCATCAGCAAAAGCGACGAAGGGGCTGCTCTGGAGTTGAGCAGCCCCTTCGTTAAATGCTATAACTACAGGAGAATGGGCCTTGGCTGAAAAAATCGAAGTGCTGATGGAAGAAGATCAGGAAGAAACTGTGCCGGTTGAAGAGCAGTTGGAGAAGCCTGCCGACGATAAATACGACGAGCACATCGAACATCTGCAGAGGTTAAAGGCGGAATTCGATAACTACCGTAAACGGATACAGCGGGAGCGAGAGGAGCTGGAGGATCACGCCAAGGCTGATGTCTGCGGAAAGCTGCTCCCCATCCTGGACGACCTGAAGCGGGCGATGGTATACTCTGATGTAGACCGTGAAGCTTTGCGCTCTGGCCTCGAGCTGGTGCATAAAAACCTCAAGTCCATCCTCCAGACGCTGGGCCTGGAAACCGTTCCTGCCCAAGGTCAACCCTTTGATCCCCACGTTCATGAGGCGGTCATGGTGGAAGAGGCCCCGGCAGTTCAGAGTGAGTGCGTCACCAACGTGCTGCAGACAGGATATCTGTTCAAGGGCAAACTTTTACGTCCGGCAAAGGTGACGGTCTCCAAGACGTAGAGGTGACGAGCTGTGTTCTCTGACGAATTGTTTGCATTACATAAAGTGATCTGGCCTCGGACAAGAACAAAAGACTGCTTTGCGCAAGTGGAACAAGTTCGATAAATTGCTTAATTGTTATTCTTATCTTACGTTTTGAGCATCGATAATCTTTTGCAATAGAAAAAATCGAAAGGCTATTTATCCAATGGCCAATAGAGATTACTATAAAATACTGGGCGTCGGGGAAAAAGCCAGCCAGGAAAAGATCAAAAAAGCTCACCGGAAGCTGGCCAAAAAGTGTCATCCCGATCACAATCCCGGGGACAAAGCGGCTGAGGAGAAGTTCAAGGAGATCTCTCATGCCTACGAGGTGCTCAGCGACCCCAAGAAAAGAGAGCAGTATGATCAGCTGCGCAAGTTCGCGCCCGGAGGGTTTCCGGGCTTTGGCTATGGAACGAACAAGGGCTTTCACACCCGGGGCTTCAAGCGCTCCCCGGGGGGTGCTTTCTCCTTCGAGGACCTGGGAGGATTCGGGGGCATAGGGGATATCTTCCGGGAGGTCTTCGATCTGGGCGGAACAACACGGCAGGCTAAATACGGTCCTCAAAAAGGAGAGGATCTCCGCTTCGAGATCAAGGTGCCCTTCGACCTGGCCATCTCCGGGGGAAAAACTCTCATCAAGGTGCCCAGGGAAGAGGTCTGTCCCGCCTGCTCCGGAACGGGAGCTCAGCCGGGATCCTCAACCTCGATCTGCCCGGACTGTCATGGTCAGGGTTTTATCTCCTTCGCTCAGGGAGGCTTCTCTGTGAACCGGCCATGCCCCCGATGCTATGGTCGTGGAACCATTATCCGGCAACCCTGCCGGAGCTGCGCCGGCCTTGGCCGGATTAAAAAAACGCGCAGCTTTTCCGTCAGGGTGCCGGCGGGCATCTCAGATGGGCGCAAAATTCGCCTGCGCAACCAGGGTCTTCCCGGAACCGGTGACGGTCCTCCAGGCGACATCATCCTCACTGTGCGCCTGGGAGAACACCGTTTCTTCCGCCGCAAAGGCCGGGACATTCTCTGCCAGGTGCCCATCAACATCGCCCAGGCAGTCTTGGGCACTCGCATTCGCGTGCGAACCATCAACGGCCATGTGGTGGTGAAGATCCCCCCGGGGACCCAGCCGGGAACGGTTTTCCGTTTAAAAAGCAAGGGTTTGCGCTCCAACGGAAAACGGGGTGATCAGCTGGTCAAGATCACGGTCAACATTCCCAAGCAGATCGGCGAACGGCAAACGAAACTGATGGAAGAGTTCGCCCGCCAGGGAGATCTGGCTCATTGAGCGGCCGCCAGTTAGTTTATTGCCGAGCATGCCACCAAAAAAGCCTTGACATGCGCACCGAACAGAGATATTTTGAGCGGCGCGTCAAGTTGAGCGAACCACCAGCCATGGTGAATCCGTTTCAAGCAAGAAATACGTAGTTTTTTGCTTGAAAATACGTATTTCTAATTATTGCTATTTTTTCAGAAATATATTACTATTTCCTCCGGTGCATTCGGGTTTCCCAAAGCGCTCGCAAGAAACGGCACAGTTCATCTGCCATCAGAAGTAACGGTGAAGAAGCAGGCTGACCTGTTCCGCAAAAAGAGCGTTGCCGGAGCCCCGAGTCTGTCAACGGAGATGGAAACGAAGGAGCTACAGATGCCGACCTACGAGTACGAATGCACCTCCTGCGGACATCGATTTGAGAAATTTCAATCGATCACCGCTGCGCCTGTGAAGCGTTGCCCGAACTGTGGGAAGAAGGTCAAGAGACTCTTTGGAACAGGAGGAGGTTTAATCTTCAAAGGCTCTGGTTTTTACACCACGGATTACCGCAGCGAAGGCTACAAGCGTGCCGCTAAGGCCGAAGCAGCGGCACATTCGAGCAAAACCGGGACCGCGGGGGACAGAGGGACAAAAACAGATGGAAAAGAGAAAAATTAAATACTTCAGCAGACAGATCCTCATCAAGCGAAATGGCATCCTCACCAAACTCATCGGGCTGGAAAAGGACTTCCACGCCCTGCAACACAACCATCCTAAAGATTGGGCCGAAGTGACCAATGACGCCTGGGAAAGAGAAACGATCACGCAGAAGATCGATGCCGAAAAAAAGAACCTGCGTATTCTCAACAGCTCTTTGCGCAAGCTGATCGACGGCAGCTACGGCGTATGCGCCTGCTGCGGTGAGCGCATTCCCGAGGCCAGGCTTAAGGCTTTGCCTTTTGCCAATTTATGCATCAAATGCAAGATTGAGGAGGAACACTGGGCGATGCAGGCTGGCTAATCGGCTCAACACCACTCTACGAACGGTGAGCAGGATGAGACGTTCTCATTCTGCTTTTTTTCATCCTCCATGAAAAAGCTCGAAGCTCGATATGGAACTGGATTCTGGATTATAGTTTAGAGAGTTAAAAGAGTTTAGAGAGTTTGGGTGCCAGATGCTGGTTAAGAACTAAATCCAGGAAAATACAGAGTCGAATTTGCATCAATTCGGAATTGAGCACTTTACTAACCAGGATCCAGGATCAAACATCCATGATCTGGCAACCTCCGTATGCCTGATGCAGCCCAAAACTCATGTGGCGACACGCTTCTTTCGCCTATGGCTCCGTGTGCCCGGGAAAGCCACAGGTGACATTCGGACTATGCCTGCCGATTGATTTTCTGTTGACAACCGAGCCAGTCGAGGTTATATTCGAACCTGATTGTCTCTGCCATCGTAGAGAGAACGGGTTGACGGCCGCTGGTGCAACGATGGCTTCCGCCGATATAAACCTCAAACAAGGCGTATTTTTCCGATGAGGAAACTTGTCCTTCTTCTCAGCGCAGCATGGCTGATGACCGCATTTGCCGGTTGCTCCGAGAAAGAGATGAACCCCGTTGGATTTAACCTGGTGGACCATGAAGGACATTGGCAGGTTCACCAGGCGGTTATCCGGGAAATCCTGGCCGACAGCTGCATCGCCATCTCCACCGGCGCTGGGAAAGGATTCTATCTTCTGGTCGGGTCCTGGAAGGGACAGGAGGCCAGAAGCCTTTTGTTCTTCGAGGATCTGCCCGACAGCCTCGAGTTATCCCTCACCGGTGCCAAATTGATTCTCAACGCCTATTCCGAGTCCAACGAAGATTCAATCCTCATCTCAGCTCATGCGTTACAGACAGGATGGAACGACTCGACCGTCACCTGGGAGTATCCCTGGGGTGAAGCCGGCGGGGATTTCGAAACTGAGCCCATCGCCCAGGGATCATACGCCATCATCAAGGGCAGCCAGATGCAGCTGGACTTCACCGCGGCAGGGCTTGAGCTGGTTGAGGATTGGCTGGAAGGTCAGCTCAACAACGGCCTTCTCCTCAAAACCGTTGATCCCGCGGGGGACAACCTGAAGTATTTCTACTCAACCAACACGCCTTTCGACCCGGAGTTGGAGCTGACCTTCGCCACCAGCGACACATCTGATACCACCATCAGCGTGGATAGCGACAGGGATGCCTTCATAGCTCAGCCCGGGGAACCGGTGACCGGGGATCTTCTGTGCGTGAGCGACGGGGTCGTGCACCGCAGCTGGATCCATTTTGACACCTCCGCGATCCCCGACAGTGCGTTTATCAACCACGCCATTTTGTCCCTGTCCATAAGCGAGTTCAACTCCCCGCTGGACAAGATGACCGTGGGAGCTTACCTGGTGACCGAAATGGAAACGCTCACTTTCAGCTCTAGCTACTCTGGCACGGCCAGCCTGAACTCTGACAAAAACCTCATGGAAATCAACGTCGCCTCGCTGGCACAAAGCTGGGCAGATGGAACCCTGAACGCCGGCATCATGCTCAAGATCTATTCAGAATATAGCGATCTCTCCCGGGCTCTCTTTTACACATCCACATCGGCTCCGGACAGCACACACCTGCCCACCCTCACCGTCACGTATACCACCCCTCCCAGGGGCAAATTAGCCTGCCATACCCGGGGAGGCCAGGTTCCATGAAACATCTCTCTCTCAACAGGGCCGTTCTGCTGATCTTTTTCTTCCTGCTGGCCGCCTCGGCGGCTCAGGCCGGCTCCATCTTTTCCGGCAACGGTCTGGGAGAAGTGGTCTATGCGGCCGATGCCCGCCTTCGATCCATGGGCGGAGCTGGCCTGGCCCTGACCAGGGGGCTGAGCGGCAGCCTGGTGAACCCGGCTTTGATGGGCGGCCTGAAGGTAACGGCTCTCACCGTTTCCTCTCGGCCCGAGGCTCTCTACGTGAAAGATGCACAGCAGGAGAATGTGCTGACCTCTGCGCGGATCGATAATTTCGCTCTTTACCTCCCTTTGGGTAAGCAGTTTGCTTTGAGTCTGGATCTTCGGCAACAGAGCGATTGCAGGTTCAAGGCTTACCAGATAACGACCGTCTTTGATAAGGTGTACACCAAAGCCATCACTCGCACCGGAGGCACGACACTTGCTTCCGTGAACCTGGCCAGGAGGTTTGGATCCTCCCTGTATGTGGGAATCAGAGCCGGTTATGTTTTCGGCAAATTAAACCAGGGCCTGACTGGCGATTTCTTCGACGACGACTACCTCGATACCAGCGTTCACTCGGGCATCGAGAACACCGGCAGCCAGCTGTGCGCAGGCCTGGCCCTGAAAATCAGCCGGCAGTTCTCCGTGGGCGCCATCTTCATCCCTGCTTACGAAGTTAAACAGACAGAGACGCAATACTCCTCTTTTTCATCCGCCACCACGGTGAAAAGAACGCTTACCAATCCGCTGACTTTCGGCTTCGGTTTGGCCTGTTATCCCAGTCCCAAATTTTTGGGCCAAATTGACGTGACGGTCAGCAAATGGAGCAATTTCAAAATAGATGGCCAAGTGGCACCTGGCTACACAGATGTCATCAGAGTCGCCGCCGGCTGTGAATACAGGGCCCTGAAAGAGGGGTCCGCATCTTGTTTCCGTAAAATCCCCCTTCGATTCGGATATACCCTGGAACCCTGGTATCTGAAGACAGATGACGGTGAAAAAATCCACGGCCATTTCCTCACCATGGGAATTGGCCTGCCCTTTGGCCAACAGGGCGCACATCTGGACGCATCCCTGGAGCTGGGCATGAGAGGGGATATTTCCTCAGTCGGGGCTGAAGAAAAGATCGTCCGGGGGACTATCTCCATCTGGGGATTTGAGCGCTGGTTCCAGCGAAAAAAATGATCTCAAACTTCCGGAAAAAAAGCAATTCCCCCCCGGTTAAAGCTCTATCTGTCCAGGTGCTCCGGGCTCTCCAGGGTCTGCTGTTCCTTGCGCTGCTCACCCCCTCCGCGGCCATGCCCACCTCACGGACTCAAGCATATCTGACTATCAGCACGGTAAACCCCCGACCGATGAGCATGGGGGGTGCCTTCGTCACAGTGCAAGATGACCTCGCCGCCCTGATCTGGAATCCGGCGGCTTTCACCCTCTATGAGGCCGAGGTCTCGCACCGGCTGTGCGTCCACGTCAACCCGGTGATCCCCGTCCTCCTCCTGCGCGAAAATCACCGCCACATGGCGGATTTCCTGGCCGCCCTGGGTCTTGCCATCAAGGGAGTTACCTTTTCTCACCGCTGGGCTGAGATAGGCCTGCTGCTCTGGGAAGAGCCCTTTTACAATCCCGCCGCATCCGTGAACGGGCGCTTTTTCGACACCGAGCATATACTCAAGCACTACACGCACACCTTCGGTCTGCGAATCCGACTGGCCCCCACCGTTTCCCTGGGCAGCACCGGTAACGTCTACCGGATACGAGACGAGGAGGGAAAATCGGTGCTGGCCGGTGGAGCCAACTACGGTGTTCTGCTGAAACCCATCAAGGTCCTGACGGTGGGCCTGGCCTATTTCGATTTTCCCTCTTCCCTTAAACAGCTTCGCGGGGAAATGGAAGGAATCGTCGATGGTAGCATAACCGCGGGCTTCTCTCTGCATCCCGACGACAGAACCATCGTGGCTATGGATCTCCGCGACGCCAGCGGGCTTGAGAAAATCACCTGGAACAAACTGCACTTTGGTTTCGAGCGCATATTCTGGGAACACCTGGCCCTCAGGTTTGGTTATTTCCAGGCCGGCCACCAGGAACATGATGTCTACTCCCTGGGCATCGGCCTTGTGGGGCACAATGGGCGAGGACGTGGGGCAGCTCATCGCAGCCACAGCAGCTATCTGGCCAATTACGCGCTACTGGTGGAGGAAGGCAAGCAGAACCAGCGCCTCTGGCACATGCTGTCTGTGCTGTTCTGCATTTAAAGCCAAGAGGCGGAATTAACCCTTGACATCTTGGGACACTCTGGTATATATTTTGGTGGTCTGAGTGGAAATACTCCTTTTTGTGCACACTTTCATAAGGAGGAACCATGTGGCGAAAATTGTTCTGGCTCATTATGAGCCTTTCTCTTCTCAGCTTAATGGGCTGTGCCACCTCGGCCTCTAAGAAGGGAACCCTGGAGCAGGAACCCTGGTATCTGGCAACCCAGGAGCTCCGGGAGGATGTCGCTCGCCTGGAGGGCAGTGTGGAGCAATTGGGCAATGAGACCGCTGCGCTGGAGGGGCGCACCACCAATCTGGACAACCGCGTCTCCCTGATAGGCCAGGAGCTGAAAAATTTGCGGGGTGAACCGGCTCTATCCCAACCCCTCGCACAGCCGGCGACGGGAGGTGTGCAGGCACTGTATAACGATGCTCTGGCTGATTACGCGAACCGGCATTTTGACTTGGCTATGCAGAAGCTCTCACGACTCATCCGTCAACACCCCAAGAGCAGCCTCGCCGACAACAGCCAGTACTGGTTGGCCGAGTGCCATTATGGCCTGGAGGATTTTCCCAGAGCCATCGAGGAGTTCCAGAAGGTATTCTCTTACGCTGATACCGAGAAGGATGACGACGCCCAGCTCAAGCTGGGATACTGTTACGCCAACATGGGCGACACGATCCAGGCAATAGCTGAGCTAAACAAGCTTATAAATCTTTATCCTGACAGCGAGTATGTTGGTGTTGCCCGGATGAGGATCGCGGAGTTGTCGCATTAATCTCTCGGTTTTCTGCCGACCTTTTCCGGAAGAGACGGTCACAGAGGTGATCAAAACAGCCAAAGTTTTCTTGAAGATGGGCATCTGCGCATTTGGCTTAGGATTTTTCTCCATGGCCTGGGGTGACGGTCCGGCAAAGGAAGCCAATCCTGCGGCCGTTCCCACCAACCTCGGGTTGCTCAGACTTGCCGTTGAGGAGGCGATCGATGAGCTGTGCGATCGTCTCCCTTTGCATGAACCGAAGGTTCTGTACCTTCACTCCGAATCCATCGCACCCGGCAACTGGCTGGTGGAGCTCGCGCTTATCCAGAGCCTGCGACGCAAAGATTGTCGCGTCCTGTTACCAGACAGCTCGGCGTCAACATCTCACGCCATCTGTTCTGATGGACAATTCCTCCGCTATCGAGTGGCGGATCTGGACCTGGTCTACCCTGCCTCCCGGCGCAAGCACCTCTTCGGTCCCCGGATGGTGAAGAGACAAGTTCATCTGCACCTGATCTTTCTGCTGAGCAAAAAAGACGGCGAAGTCCTGTGGGCGGGAGAAGCCCAGCGCACGAGCGGGGATTGGATCCCCGCCAAAGAATTGGCCGCAGTGCAACGAGAATCAGTACCCTTTATCTCCCCCCGGTTAAAAACCGATGGCTGGGGCCGCTTTGCCGAGCCCGCATTATTGACCGCGGCGGTGGGCGGTCTTATCTACCTGTTCTATAACTCACAGTGACGCGAGCTAAAAAGACCATGCGATTCGTTACGATATTGATGAGTTTGGGGCTTCTGGCCTTTCTGTCCGGATGCGGGTCCGCTCCACCCAAAACCACAATGGATGCCGAGGACCAATTTCTTCTGGCCAAGGAGAGGTACGATCACGGCAAGCACCTTGATGCTCAGATCGAATTCCAGAAGCTCATCTGGAACTTCCCGGGAAGCGACTATGTTGATGAAGCCCACTATTATCTGGCGGAGTGTTTCTTTTGCCAGGAGGACTATCTCGCGGCCACCCACGAATATCAACGTCTGATAACCAGCTTTTCCCAGAGCCCCTTCGCCGGCCCCGCTCAATACAAAATAGCGCTATGCTATTACGAACAATCGTTGCCCGTCTATCTGGACCAGGATTTCACCAACAAGGCCATACGGGAGTTGCGAATCTTTCTGGAGGACTACCCCAATAGCAACTATGTTCCGGAGGCCCAGAAACTTCTCCTGACCAGCCGGACAAAACTGGCCCATAAAGATCTTCTCAATGGCAAGCTCTACTATAAGATGCACGAATATGTCTCCGCGATCATCTATCTCGAGGAGCTCTTGGGGAATTATCACGATACTAAATGGGCCGCCGATGCCCAGTATGTCATCGGTGAATGCTACCGAAGCCAGCAAAAATGGGGGCCGGCCCTTTCTGCTTTCCAGAGTGTGTTGCAGATGGACGCCCCCGAGAAACTTGCCCGTCGAGCACAAAAACGTATCGACCGGGTTGAGAAGAAGCTGAAGGCAACCTCAGAATAATCTTGGCCACTGTTTGAGCTTTCCTGCATATTAGTGTAATTTGACGCTCACCGGATATTCTCGACAACTTCGTGATCGTGTTTCTGGATCGTGCTCCGGCAAAGGAGATCTCTTTCCTTTTCATAATATCTCTTCCGCTCCATGATCAAGGATCACGAACAAGAACTGCCCTTCTTCTCCTTGCCCCAACCAGGCACTCACACAATTCCGCCTAGCCTCACATGACCAAAGCGCAGACAGAAAAGGATCTCCCCGCATTAGGGGTGTTGGGAGGCACCTTCGATCCCATCCACTACGGGCACCTGATCATTGCCCAGTCGCTGGTGGAAGAACTGAACCTGGCGCAGATGATCTTCCTCCTTTCGGCCCACCCACCACACAAAAAAGCCTCTGCCGTCGCCCCCTGGCAGGATCGTCTGCAGATGATGAAATTAGCCCTGCAGGGCAACCCGCATTTTCAGACCTCGGACGTGGAGCTCAAGCAACATGGTCCCTCCTACACGGTGGAGACCATGAAGCTGCTTCAGTCCCGCTACGCACAGCGATACCGGGTTCTGTTCGTCGTCGGAGCCGATAGCATTCTGGAGATCTTCACCTGGCACCAACCAGAACGGCTTCTAGACTCCCGTTCCCTGGTTGTGGTGCCCAGGCCGGGTTGCGATCTGCGTAAGCTGGATCCTCAGGTGGCTGAGAAGGTGACGGTGGCTCATGCTCCTCTGATCGAGATATCCTCTTCCGATATTCGCCAACGAATCAGCCAGGGACGCTCTATTCAGTACCTTATGCCTGAGGAGGTGACTCGCTATATTCGTGGCCACAATCTTTATGGCCAGGCATAAAAAACCGGAGTTGAAAAAATGCTCCGGCACACATTTCAGCCACCGCTAATTCCTCTGTGTTTAGCGGTTTTTTCATTGACAAACGTCTATAAAATAGCTAAAATGTACATGTGGTGATGATCTTCTAGAGAGGATCTGCGAGAAAAGAACAGAGACTCGAGATTCGAGATTCGAGATTCGGAAGGGCTGATCTGCAATTGACTTATCTTGAACGCATTGATAAACTGTCAACCTGTTTAATTAATCTCGCACTTCATTTTTCAATTTTCATTTTGCATTTTTCACTTTTCACTTTGCA
>DAOVRJ010000267.1 GCA_030628225.1 Candidatus Zixiibacteriota bacterium
CGACTCTGTCATGGTGGCCGTCAGTTGTGTGCTGCTCAGGCCATCGGCGGAGAGAGCCTCCTCCTGAGAAACCAGAGAGAGGTTGATGCCCCGGAAAGTAACCTTGGCCAGCTCTGCGACGGAAGCGAAAGCAACTCCTTTAGCGGCGGCTCCCATCTTATCCCCGGCACCACGTGTCCTGCTTTTTTGGCTTAGCACATCCTCTGGGAAAAGACCGCGGGCCTGACAGGTGCCATAACTTATATAGGCCGCGGTATCCCGGGAGCTGACCCCACTGGTCAGGGTGGCCATGGCCTCCCCGTTGACATCGCTGGTCGCCGAGGATGTGATCTGCCCGCAGGTGGTATAGAAGTAAACGGTGACATCGGATTGCGGGGCTCCGTTGTCGTCGAGAATACGAGCGGTCACCGTGGAGATGCTCACTCCATCGGCCAGGATGCTGGCTGGCTCGGCGACGATCACCCCCGTGCCCACTCCTATCTGCACCTCTATGCTCCGAGAGGCATCCCCTGCTGTAGCCGTGATCTTGGCGACGCCGTCAACGGACCCAGCCAGAAAAATGGCCGTCGCGTAGCCGGAGGAGTTGGTGATGACCGGGTCATCCACCGTCCCCATGCTAGTGGAAAAATGAACCGTCTGTCCGGAGAGAGGGCTCCCTTCTGCGTCCACCGCCAGGACGGTGATAACCGATGAATCTACAGCAGCATCCACCAGCGGGGGATCGGCAGTCATAGAGGTGATGAAAACCGTGGGGTCGTGCACGGGAGCCACCGGGTTGGCCGACCGGTGCTTGGTGCAGCTGAGCGAAAACCCAGCATGGTCACGGAAACCAACAACAGAATGCCCAGCAATACGCTTTCTTTCTTGAATCTCATAACGACATCCTCCCAGATTGATCCTCCAGAAATCATGAAACGCTAAAAAACTGGCAATCATTCTGGTATTTTAGCAAACTATATGCCATACTGGGTGTAATTTCGGACCCCTCTGGGATTCAGCCACGTAACCTATTGGGTTCATTGCCAATACACAGTAATCTGCCTGCCTGAAACGAGCCGGCTCAACCCGCTCAGACAGAGACGGCGGGCCATGAGTTTTGCAGATTGCCTCTGTTTGCTCGGCAAAAAAAACCGCCAGACGACGAATCGCCTGGCGGTTGAACGCCAATTCGTTATTGTTACAATGATTACCTCATCAAAACCATCTTCCGGGTCTGGGTAAAATCACTGCTCTTCATGGTGTAGAAGTAGACGCCACTGTTCAGGTAATGACCAGCGTTGTCCTTGCTGTCCCACATCACGGTGTAAGTGCCAGCCTCCTGATAAGCATCCACCAGTGTACGCAGCTCCTGGCCCAGGACGTTGTAGATGGTCAGGGTGAGGTGACCGGCAACTGGCATCTCATAGCTGATGGCCGTGGACGGGTTGAATGGGTTGGGATAGTTGGGCAGCAGGCTGTAAGCGCCCGGCACACAGATACCGGCAGAGGCGAACACCGGACCGTGATAGGTCATGTTGCCCTCGTAGTCCTCGTCGGCCAGCTTGTAGTAATAGGTCCGTCCGTCGATTATATCGCTGTCCACAAAGCGGTAATCCCGCGGAGTCTCGGAGTTGCCAGCAGCATCCAGATGGGCGATCTCCGTAAACTGGCCATCGGCCTGATCGCCGCGCAGCAGATGATAGGCCAGGGCGTTGACCTCGGTCTGGCTGGTCCAGCTGACCTCGATGGCTCCACCCCGACCGGTGGCGGTAAAGGATGACAGGGCCACCGGCACGGAGTGCTCGGTGATGTTGGGGATGATATCGATGGCCGGCTGCGGATCAAAGGATACGCCAGTGGCGGTGTAATAATGGCCGGGATAGAACTCATAGGCCCAGATCAGATGGGGACCCACTCCCACGGGGTTTTCCTCCGGCCAGGCGGCCACGACCGCCGGAGGCCAGGGGTCGGCGGCCTCATAAGTGATCCACACTATAACGCCGATGCCCGTAGGATGGCCGATGTCGCTCCACAGGATGGTGACCTCGTCATCGAGGTAGACATCGCCGGGCCAACCGTAATAGGTGCCATCGTCACGCCAGCCGCGGTAGTCGAAAACGCCATTGAGCTGATCCCACCAGGCCCACTCATACCATCCGCCGCCACCGGCAAATGAATAGATATATTCAGGCAGATGGCTGCCGCCGAAAGAAACGGTGGAATACACATCGTATGGCGCTCCAGAGCCAGGAATCTGATCGGTGTCGATGGCCACGAACAGGCTGATGTCATCTCCACCATCGCCCAGGAATTTATTGTCCGGATCCTCATTACGGTCAATGCCCACGTAGAGGCCAGTGGCCTCATCCCAGGTGATCCACAGGGTGTAGTCGGCGTTGTCAAAGGACTGGGTCACAAACTGCTCATCGGCATCCCAATCGGGGGAAATGGTGATAATCCCGTCGATGATCGGGGTGGTATAAGTCGTGGCCCAACTCATGCCGGCAAAGAGAACCAGCGCCACAACGCTCAGAAGCAAAAACAGCTTCTTCATAAAAATCCCTCCTTTCCAGAGAAAAAACTTGAACCAAACGAACAGAACTTTGTTTCATTCACTGTCTCCCGATACCGTCACCTCCTTAAAGAAAAAAGATCTCTTTACATTCCTGTACTACTTGTTTAAATACACCTACCCCCACATTATCCATTCTATCACAAACAAAGATTTTTGTCAAGACATTTTTTTTCTCGACCAGATTTTTTCTTCCACCCACTTTATGTAGTGGCTATATAAAAACCGCCGAATGAATAATCATGCGGCGGTTTAAGCGTCAATTTGTGGCTTCAGAACAGATCACCTGGTCAAGACCATCTTTCTGGTCTGGCTAAAATCTCCTATCTCAAAGACGCAGAAGTAAACGCCGCTCTTTAGCTCACCGCCCCTGTCGTCCTTGCTGTCCCACCGGGCAGTGTAATTCCCGGCTTCCCGATGAGCATTCAGCAGAGTGCGCACTTTTCTTCCCAGGACGTCGTATATGGTCAGGGTGACGTGGCCGGACACAGGAAGCTGATAACCGATGACCGTCGAGGCATTGAAGGGATTCGGGTAGTTGGGCATCAGACCACACGTTCCCGGCACCGATGTGGCAGCCGAGGCCAGGACGGACTCATGAAATTCCATGTTGCCCTGGCAATCCTCAGCGGCCAGTTTGTAGTAATAACTTCTGCCCACCTTCACATTATCGTCC
>DAOVRJ010000032.1 GCA_030628225.1 Candidatus Zixiibacteriota bacterium
CCCCCGTTAAAGCAAATCCTTTATTGAAAAAAAAGGGTTTGGTTCCGCTGAAACAGGCCATAAAGCTGGAACAGCTTTTGAGGCGTCCTGGGATCAGCGTATCTGATATAAAGCAGATGAGTGATAAAAAGATTGATTTGACGACAGAGCTTGCTGAACGAGTTGAGGCGGAGGTTAAGTACGGGGGTTATATCCGCAGGCAACGTGCTCAAATAAGGAAGTTCAAACGTCTGGAGATGCAGCTCATCTACGAAGGATTCGACTATTTGGGTTTAAAAGGTTTTTCGACTGAGGCGCGAGAGAAATTGCAGAAGATTCGGCCGAGATCGATTGGTCAGGCCATGAGAATTTCCGGGGTAACGCCTGCAGATATTTCTGTTTTGCTGGTTCACCTTCATAGGGGTTGCGTTGATGGTCAGGAGGCTGGAGGAAGAAAAACGCTGGGAGCAAGAGTTGGTGCGGCGCAGCCGGCAAATGCGGATCCAGCTTTCTGAAGAGCAAACGCATTCTTTTCGAATATATATGAATCACTTGCTGCTTTGGAATCCCCGGTCAGGGCTGATATCCTCCAGGGACGAACAGCGGGTGATGAGCAGACATTTTCTAGATTCGCTAAGTCTTTTTACAGTAATGGATATTCAAGATGGTACACACGTTTTGGATGTGGGCAGCGGCGGTGGATTTCCTGGTCTTCCGCTGAAGATATGCCGTCCGGAGATCTATCTGACCATTTTGGAACCAAAAGAAAAACGATATTTTTTCCTAAAGAGTTTAGTGAAGCTGTTAGGTTTAAAGGGGGTTTCTCTATATTGTCGGCGAGCGCAAGATGTTAGACACGAATCTTCGATGCGCGAGGGATTTGACCTGGTGCTGGCAAGAGCCTTAGGCGGTATGGAGAAGATGGTCAGCATCTGTTTTCCCTTTGTGCGCGAAGGAGGCGTTTTCGTGGCTTACAAGGGACCGAGGGTAGGGGGAGAAGTGGCTGGGGCTGCCAAACAGATAGAGAGAGCCGGTGGGGAGCTTCAAGGAGCAGTGCCAGTGAGGGTTCCTGGAGTTGAAGCGAGTAGATACCTGGTGTTGACAAGCAAACCTTATCGATAGAAGAGGTTTCGGTGAGGCAAATAATGGGCCGAATTATCGCCGTGGCAAATCAAAAAGGTGGAGTGGGGAAAACGACCACGGCAGTGAATCTGGCCGCCTGTTTGGCCGTGGTGGAAAAGCGGACGCTCCTGGTGGACATCGATCCACAGGCGAACAGCACCAGCGGGCTGGGTTTCACATCGCAGGAGATGGAGAGCAGCATCTACGAAATTTTAATTCAGGATAAGCCTATTAAGGAGGTCGTTTGCCCCACCAAGGTTCCATATCTTGATTTGATTCCATCCCATGTACGACTGGTGGGAGCCGAAGTAGAATTGGTGAACGTCATCGCCAGAGAGAGAAAATTAGAGACCGCTCTGGAGCAAGTACGCCAGGAATATCAATATATCATAATAGATTGTCCCCCTTCGCTGGGACTGCTTACTGTGAACACGCTAACGGCGGCAGACACGGTATTGATACCTATCCAGTGCGAATACTATGCCCTTGAGGGATTGGGTCAGTTGTTGAACACAATTCGCCTGGTTCAAAAGCATCTCAATCCCAACCTGAGAATTGAGGGGGTTTTGCTTACCATGTACGACAATCGCCTTAACCTATCTAGGCAGGTAGCCGAAGAGACCAGGGAGTACTTTGATAAAAAGGTTTTTCGAACGATGATCAATCGAAATGTCCGGCTCGGTGAGGCGCCGAGCTTTGGAAAACCGATTATCCTCTACGACATCCTGTCTACGGGTGCCGAAAACTATATGGCCTTGGCCAGGGAAGTGATGTTAAATGGCTAGAAAAGCGTTGGGCAGGGGCATCGGTGCCATCATTTCCGAAGTGCCCCTGGTGTTAGACCGGAAGAGAAACCTTCTTATGGACATCGAGCTCGACAAGATCTCAGCAAATCCGAGCCAGCCCCGAGGCAACTTTGATCCTCAAGCGCTGGAAGAGCTGTCACGATCTATCAACGAACGCGGGGTCCTGCAGCCGGTGGTCGTAAGGCAGACAGAAGAAGGTTTTCAGTTAATCATCGGCGAAAGGAGAACGAGAGCAGCCAAGTTGGCGGGCAAGAAGAGCATCCCGGCCATAGTCCTGCATGTCTCCCAGGAGCGAGAGATGCTTGAATTGGCTCTGGTGGAGAACCTGCAGCGGGAAGATTTAAATCCCATGGACGAAGCCAGGGCCTACAAAAAACTAATAGCGGATTGTGGTCTGACCCAGAAAGAAGTTTCACAGAAAGTGGGTAAAGACCGGGCCTCCGTGGCTAACGCCATACGATTGTTGAAGTTACCAGAAGAAGTACAGGATTATGTAGTGCAAGGAAGCATCTCCGCTGGCCATGCGCGGGCCCTGTTGGCCCTGGATGATCCACGGGAGCAGATAGAGCTGGCTAAGAGGGTTGCCAAAGGTGATCTGTCCGTGAGGACCGTGGAGCGCATAGTTCAGAAACGGAAGGGAGGAAGTAGACGAAAAAGACAGGCCCGACAAGCAAAACCCCCAGAAATTAGAGAGTTAGAGGAGAAGCTGCAGCGTGTTTTTGGCACAGCCGTGAATATTGTATGGCGGGGGAAAAAGGGAACGTTGGAAATAGAATTTTACTCAAATGAGGACCTGGAGAGAATATTGGCTGTTATCGAGTTGACATAGTAGTTACCTTGAATGATAGGAAAATTGCCTGGCATAGATATCACCATGGCGATGAGCCGATTGAGGATATTTGTATTTAAAAGGTAAAAATAATTTTGCATAAGATGACAGAAAACAAGAAAATGCGAGCATACGACAACAAACAATAAACATATTACAAAAGCCATTGTTTTAAATGTTTTAACATGGGTTTTTGATAATGCGGTCATTTTGAATATAAATGGGAAGACTCGAGCAAACAACAGATTCGCTTGCGCGTCACCTGGATTTCGTGGGCAAGCAGGTTTCTTGTGGATATGCACAAGGAGACGGGTTGGTATTTGAAAAAATATTTGACAAGGCGAGAGAAATTGATATCTTGAGTTTGTTTTTTAAACCAAAGGGATTTTGTGCAAGACGGAGGAATAAATGGGTGACCAGAGGGGCGCGCTTACTTTTATTATCATTCCAGAAAACGCATCGAAAACATATACTTTTCGTTTGAAACGCGGCTTGATCTATATGTTTGCAGCAGCCTGTTTAGCTTTGTTTTGCTTTTTTGCCTATACGATGATCGTACAACAGGGTTTACGTTCGAATGCCCGGAAGGCTGAGAGGCTGGAGGTGGAAAATAGCATGTTGCGGGAGAAGATGCAGAAGATAACTGTCTTGGAGCGCGAGCTTGCTCGTCTGCAACACATCCGCCACCATCTCTATGATATGGCCGGCCTGTCCTTTGAAAATGAGCAGTTCCGGGGCGGAGGATCCCCGGAAAAGAGATTAGCGTTGGCCGCCACTGAAGAGAAATACCAACCAGCAAATGAGGAATTGTTCGCTGGGCAGGAAGAGCCGGCCTTTACTGATACGGTACAGATGCGCACCACAAATACGCCAGTTCTTTGGCCGGTAAGGGGTTGGGTGACGGCAGAGTTTAACGAGGTTTTGCCTGGAAGGGAAAAAAGGCACACGGGCATAGACATAGCCGCGTCCCAGGGGAGTGCAATTCTCTGCGCAGCCTCGGGGAAGGTTGCTTTCGCTGGGTGGGATAAGGACTTGGGGTTAGTTGTCATCGTCGATCACAAAAATGGCTTGAGCACATTGTACGGGCACTGTTCCGAAGTGGTGGTTGAGGTGGGCAGAGTGGTTAAGCAGGGGCAGATTGTTGCCCAGCTGGGTAACACGGGGCAAAGCTCTGCGCCACACCTCCATTTTGAAATAAGGAAAGACGGAATAGCCATAGATCCGCGGAGATATCTGGGGCCTTGAGGGAAAAATGGGTAAGGAGGATAAAATGTTTGGCAAGGAGAATGAAATGCGGCCAGAAGAGGGTAAGTTGAGCACGATCATTGCGAACGGCACAAAGATCGTCGGCAATATAGACATGGAGGGAAGCATCAGGATCGATGGTTTCATTCAGGGAAAGGTAAGCTCCTCTGATACGCTGACGGTAGGCAAGACAGGAGTGGTGGATGGGGAGGTAATAGTTAAGGTTGCAATTGTTGGCGGGAAGATCAAGGGAAATCTGGTTGCCTCTCAAAAAGTGGAGTTAGAGAGTAAAGCCACAATACTGGGAGACGTGAAAACACGCATTTTTGTCATCAAAGAGGGCGGTATTTTCCATGGGAAATGCTCTATGCGCGAGCAGGGGGTGTTTAAAGAGGAGGAGAAGGGGAAAGGATTTCCTGCAAAGATGGAGCAAGAACCGAAATCGACACTGGTTAAACCGGAGACTTCCAAACCCATTGGGTCCGTATCTGGCCTGGGGAAATCTTAGAGCTGCGAACGATTACCCTGTGTGGATATGTGGATAACCAGGCAACAAGTGTGGATAACTCAACAAACGGTTGTCTTGTGGCGAGTTACAAAACAAACCTCAGAAACTAATAGATAGTTATCCACAAACAAGCGGAGTGGTTTGGCGTTGCCCTTACGGCGAGAAAAATAGGGGATGTGCTGGAGAGAACAGGCAGAAAAAGGAGTGCGGATGTGGCATTGGAGGCTTTGAAAGAGATCCGGAAAGCGGAGAAAAAGGCGGAAGAGCTGGTCAAGGGGGAGCGGACAGCGGGTGAAAAAGCTCTGCTGACTGCCGAGAAGGCGCGAAACAAAGAAATTGAGGAAACGCAGATTCAAGCCAGAAAGACCGTGGAGAAAAAGATCTCCCAGGCCTCCAGAGATGCCCAGAAGAAGGTGGCCGAGCTTCAGGAAAAGGGCAAAAAAGAGATGATAGACATGAGGGACCAGGCGGAGAAAAGGATGAAAAAAGCGGTGGAGATCGTGCTAGAGAAATTGTATTTAGAGAAGCGGGGTTGAAATTGGCCGTTGCCAGAATGCAGAAAGTGCAAATTTTTTTCCATAATTCTTTAAAAGAAGCAATTTTGGAGGAAATCCAGCGTGCAGGTATTCTGCACGTTAGAAGTATGGAAGAAAGTTACCCAGAGCTGCCGGAGGGGGTTTCTTTCCAAAAGGACAGTGGTGTCGGGGAGCAGGAGACCCTCCTGTCGGGTTTGGAGTTCGCCCTGGAGTACTTGAAGCCCTTTGAGGAGAAGAGGGGACTGCTTAATAAATTGGGCACGGCCAGGGTAGAGCTGGACGAACAGGAATATAGAAAGCTGTTGGAGGAGTTCACCGGTCAGGAAGTGGTACGATCGTGCCGCAAGTTGGAGCGAGAAAGGGTCAGGTCGAGCGCGGAGCTGAATGAAAAGGATGCCCTCAAGCAGCAAATGGGTGCCTGGGTAAATCTGGACATACCATTTGAGGATTTGAGTCCGACGGCCACCAGCGAGGTGATCTTAGGATCGGTGCCAGGAGGGCAGTTCGCTGTTCTATCTCAGAGACTGGCGGAGGAGGCTGAGGTTTATCATCTGGAGCTGGTGGGCAAATCCGCCTTGGAGGAGCACTGTCTGCTGCTATACCATAGACGGGAAAGCAATGCTGTGGCAAGCGTTCTGGAAGCGCTGGAGTTCACCGAGAAGCGGTTCCCCAACCTCCAGGGCACACCAGAACAGGTGATCGATAGGCTGGACAGGGAGATGGCCAGCCTGCGCAAGTCGCTGCACAGACTGGACGAAGAGAGCCGGAAGCTGGTGCCACACCGGCCGAAACTGATGGTGTTGGCAGAGCATACAGCGGATGAACTGGAGAAAAGGCGGGCGGAACTGAAGATGGCCAATACAGAGCGGGTTTTTCTCCTGGAGGGGTGGGTAAAGAAAAAGAATTTCCGGAGGCTGGAGGATCATTTAAAGAAAAAGTTCGCTGCCATTTCCATTGTTCCGGCAGATACCCTACCCGGGGAAATGCCGCCAGTGGAACTGGAAAACAAGCCCCTGCCCAGCTCTTTTGAGATGGTTATAGATCTATACGGAAGACCTAAATACACCGAGATTGATCCAACGCCGATCCTCACCCCGTTCTTCGCCATCTTTTTCGGACTCTGCCTCACGGATGCCGGGTATGGTCTGACCCTTTTCGCCATCTCTCTCTTCTTCTTAAAGAAGTTTCGGCTGGGACGCGGGACCCGTAAGCTGTTCCAGCTACTCTTGTGGAGTGGTCTGGCCACTATTGTTACCGGTGCTCTTACCGGTGGGTATTTCGGCATCGATTGGAGCAGGTTCAGCCCAGAATCTCCAGTAGTTAAAGCAGTCTATGCGGTTAAGGTCTTCGATCCCATTGCCGACGCATTAACCTTTTTCCAGGTTGCCATCGTGTGTGGTGTCGTGCACATATTTGCCGGCCTGAGCCTAAAGATGTTCGCCGGCATCAGAGAGGGGGATGCGCTGCGATCGATTCTCATGCACGGCCCGTGGCTCTTAGCAGATGTGGGGCTGGGCATCTTTATGATGAATTTTCTAGCGCCAGTTGGAGAGATTCTGAGCGTCTGGGCGAAGTACTTGCTGGTAGCTGGTATGCTGGGAATTTTTCTGTTCAGCGGCATCGGCAGCAAGAATCCCATTGCCTGGGTGGGCAAAGGTCTGGGAGGTCTGTACGGCGTCATAGGCATCTTTAGCGATATACTCTCCTACTCGCGTTTAGTAGCACTGGGTCTGGCCACAGCGGTCATCGCCGGAGTAATCGACATCCTGGGGATAATGCTGATGAAGATCCCCTTTGTCGGGATCATAATGGCCATAATTTTATTCATCGTGGCTCATCTAGGCTATCTGCTCATCTGCTGCTTGGGGGCTTTTGTTCACACCGCCAGGCTGAATTTCGTGGAGTTCTTCTCGAAATTCTATGAGGGAGGCGGAGAACAATTTGATCCTCTTAGCAAAAGAGCTAAGTTTGTTTTATGGAGTGAGAGAAAGGAAGAAGTTGCCTGAACGACAGGGGAGAAAACATTCCGGAAAAGGGGGGTCAATGTACATGGCGAGGTTGAAGAGAATCTCAGGCTGTTCTGTCGCTCTGTTTGCGGTGCTGGTCATGGCCACGCCAGCCTTTGCCCAGGCTGGGTCCGAGAGCTCAGCAAGCTGGTTTCGCTTTGGACCGGTAACTCTTAGCATCGCCGGTGCTGCTATAGCGGTGATTCTCTCGGGCATAGGGTCAGCGGTGGGCATAGGTTATGCGGGTCGCGCCAGCCTGGGGGCCATGAGTGAGGGAACAAAGGATTTTGCAAAATATCTGATGCTGACGGCTCTGCCGGGCACGCAGGGTATTTACGGATTTGTGGCCGCCTTTTTGGTCCTGCTCTGGAGCGGTATTATGGCTGGCGATACAGCGGCGCTGACAGTGGATAAGGGCTGGCAGTTTTTCTGCGCCAGTCTGCCGGTGGCCTTTGCTGGTCTGTTCTCCGCAATTCAGCAGGGCAAAGTATGCGCCTCCGGAGTTAATATGACCACCAAACAGCCAACAGAGGTGGGAAAAGCGCTGGTGTTGGGCGTTTTCGTCGAGTTCTACGCCGTTTTGGGGCTGCTTATAACTATTTTGCTGCTCATCAGTATCAGGGGGTAAGCAGACAGGGAAATGCCTGTTTGAGCCGATGCGAGACGGGAGCTGTTTATGTCCGTGGACAAAATCAAAGCGAAGATACTGTCCGATGCCCAGGCTGAAGTTCAGAAGATCGAGGCTGAGATTGCCCAGAAAGTGAAAAAGATTCAGGCTGAGCAAGGGGAATCCGTGGCGGCCATCAACAAGGAAGCGGAAGAAGAAGGCCGGTGGCGGGCAAAGGATCGGCTGAAAAAGGATCTGGCCAGCGCTGAGCTGGAATTGCGCAAGGACTTGCTTGAGCAAAAACAGAAACTTATCCAGAAGGTTTTCGACAAGACCTTGAAACACCTGGCCAGGCTGAAAGGTGAGCAGTACGAGAAGCTGATCGCCGATCTTCTGCTGAAAACGGTGGAGGTGGGCGATGAGCAGGTGATTTTCTTCAGCGGCGATGATCAAAAGCTAAGAGATGAGTTTCTGGAAGAGGTAAATAGCCGGCTGGTCAAAGAGGGTAAGAAGGGGGCTCTGCGGCTCATCAGAGAGGATCGGGATATGCTGGGGGGGTTTGTCTTGCGCCGCGGGAAAAGAGAGGTAAACTGTTCTATAAAAGCTCTTATCAGTACTGTCAGGGAGGATTTAGAGCCTGTCGTGGCAAAGATCCTGTTTTCCTGACGTGTTCATGGAACACAGATTTTAATTTGACGTAGGCTTTAATCATGGACCTTTCCGAGATAACCTTCAAAGACGACACCCGCTATGCTTATGCAGTGGGACGGGTCAGAGCCCTGGAGACAAAGCTCTTCACCAGGGCGGATTTCTCCCGATTGTTGGAAGCAGCGGATTTCCCTCAGGCTCTCAGACTCCTGGCCGAGTTGGGCTATCCGGTGTCGGAGGAGATCAGGGAATACGAGCCGGTCTTGGAGGCAGAGCAGAGGGCCGCTTTGATCCTTCTGGATAATCTTTCTGAAGATGATGGTCTGGTGGAGATTTTTCGGAGAAGGTACGACTATCACAACCTGAAGGTGCTTCTTAAGGGGAAACACTCGGGGCAGGAGCTGAAGCGGGCAACTATGGATTTAGGACTTGTCAGCGTGGATGATCTGGCAGAGGCCGTGATGGGAGAAGAGGTGGGCGAGCTTCCGGAAACGCTGGCCCGGGCCATGGCCGGAGCGGAGGCAGCCTTTGCCGAGAGCAATGCTCCCCAGGAGCTGGATGTGGCCGTCGACAAAGAGCAATATGATTTTATGTCCCAAGTGCTCAGACGACTGGAAAACTCCTTTTTACAGACATGGCTGATCTGGGAGGTTGATCTGCAGAACATCAAGACTTTTCTGCGACTGCGCTGGCTTGATGAAAACGTCAAGCTCTTGGAGCGGGACATGCTCCCGGGGGGCAGCTTGGGGACTGGTTTTTTCCGAGAGATCAGGGAAGAGCCCCTAGATGTTCTGGCTCAGACATTTACAATGACACCGTATGGAAAGGCTGTCGCGGAGGGAATCTCTCAGTTAAAGGCGAAAAAGAGCTTCGCGTCCCTGGAGAGGATCTGCGATGATCTTCTGATCCAGTTTTTAAAAAGAAGCCGGGAAGCAAGCTTCGGCGCGGAGCCAGTTATCGCTTACCTTCTGCTGAAGGAATTCGAGATAAGGGCGGTGAGGGCCGTCCTGGTGGGCAAACTAAACGATTTGCCCAAGGAGAAGATCAGGGAGCGTTTGCCCAGTGAATATGTTTAACATCGCCGTTATTGGAGATAGAGACTCGATATTGTGTTTCCGGGCCGTGGGGGTGAGTGTTTTTCCGACCACGGACGATGAACAGGCCAAAAAGATCTTTCAGAAGTTGACCCGAGACGATTATGCTGTCATATTCGTCACAGAACAGTTAGCTGCCGGGTTAGATGAGCAGATACAGAAGGTGGCTTTTCAGCCGCTCCCCAGCGTGGTGCTCATCCCCAACAGCAAGGGTTCTTTGGGGTTTGGCATGGGACGGATCAGGGAGATAGTCAAGAAAGCGGTGGGCGCGGACATTCTGGCAGACGAAGAGGAGGGATAGATGAAGCAAGGGATCATAGTGAAGGTCTCCGGCCCCTTGGTTGTGGCAAAAGGAATAGGAAATGCCAGAATGTACGATGTGGTCAGGGTGAGCGAGAAAAAGCTCATCGGTGAGATCATCGAGCTGCACGGTGACCAGGCCTCCATTCAGGTATACGAGGACACGGCCGGGTTGGGCCCCGGAGAGCCCGTGTACTCTACCGGAATGCCGCTAAGCGTGGAGCTTGGACCGGGAATGGTGGGAGCCATCTACGACGGCATTCAGCGGCCGCTGGATGTGATCCGCGAGCAGGTGGGCGATTATATCACCAGGGGCATAGACATTCCCGCATTGGACAGAAAGAAAAAGTGGAAGTTCGAGCCGCAGGTCAAGAATGGTGACAAGGTGGTCGGCGGCGACATTCTGGGGGTCGTGCAGGAAACTGCGGTGGTGGTCCATAAAGTTCTAGTCCCCCCCGGTCTTTCCGGAACAGTTGCGGCGGTGGAGAAGGGCAAGTTCACCGTGGAGCAAACCGTTGTCAGGCTGAAGACAGGGGATGGGACAGTAGATCTTACCATGATGCAGCGCTGGCCGGTTCGCCGGCCCAGGCCGTACCAGAAAAAACTTGTGCCCACAGCGCCTCTGATCACAGGCCAACGGGTAATCGACACCTTCTTTCCCGTGGGCAAAGGAGGAACTGCCTGCGTTCCCGGACCGTTTGGCAGCGGGAAAACGGTTATTCAGCACCAGCTGGCCAAGTGGGCCAATACAGAGATAGTAGTCTACATCGGGTGCGGAGAACGAGGCAACGAGATGACCGATGTTCTCACAGAGTTCCCGGAGCTGAAGGATCCCCGCACCGGGGAATCGTTGATGAAAAGGACGGTGCTCATCGCCAACACATCCAACATGCCTGTCGCCGCAAGGGAGGCTTCGGTGTACACCGGTATTACAATTGCCGAGTACTTCCGGGACATGGGATACTCCGTAGCGGTAATGGCCGATTCCACCTCCCGATGGGCCGAGGCCATGCGTGAGATTTCCGGCCGGCTGGAGGAGATGCCCGGCGAGGAGGGCTACCCGGCATATCTGGGCACCAGGGTGGCCGAATTCTATGAGCGGGCCGGCATGGTGGTCTGCGAGTGCGCCGGGAACCGGAAGGGATCGTTAACCGTTATCGGTGCAGTTTCTCCTCCCGGCGGAGATCTCTCCGATCCTGTGGTCCAGGCCACATTGCGGGTGGTCAAGGTTTTCTGGAGCCTGGAGGATATTTTAGCCTTCAAACGGCACTTTCCGGCAATCAGCTGGCTGAACAGCTATTCCCTCTACTACGACAACATCAGCGAGCATCTCAACAGAGATGTGAGCGAGGACTTCGAGACCATGCGCGATGAGGCTATGAAGCTGCTCCAGCAGGAAGCGGAATTAGAGGAGATGGTCAAGCTGGTGGGTGTGGAATCCCTGGCGCAGTCCGACCGTCTGATACTGAAGACGGCCAAGAGCATAAGAGAGGATTTTCTGCACCAGAATGCCTTTCACGAGGTGGACACCTTCACATCGATGAAAAAGCAGTTTCTCCTGCTGAAGCTCATCTCAGACATGCATCGGCAATCTGAAGAGGCTCTGCAAAAGGGCGTGACAGTGGAGAAGCTAACCGCTATCCCGGCCAATGAGGAGGTCGCCCGATCCAAGTTTATCTCCGAGCAAAAGATGGAATCCATCAAAGCTGTTGGGGAACATATGGAAACTCAGATTCAGAAGCTCATCCAGGAGGTAACGACAGAGAATGCTTAAGGAGTATTTGACCATACGAGAGATAACCGGTCCCCTGGTTCTGGTGGAGGAGGTGAAGGGTGTCAAGTACGAAGAGCTGGTGGAGTTGGAGCTGCCCGACGGGGAGACGAGAAGGGGCAAGGTTCTGGAAGTCGATGGCGATAAGGCCCTGGTACAGCTTTTCGAGGGTTCTACCGGCATCGATGTATACAAAAGTCGAGTCCGTTTTTTAGGCAAGGGTATCGAACTGGGTCTTTCTATGGACATCCTGGGGCGGGTCTTCGACGGCCTGGGCCGGCCCATCGACGGCGGTCCCAAGATCCTGCCGGACAAGCGTGTGGACATCAACGGCAGCCCGATCAATCCATACGCCCGACTGTACCCATCGGAGTTCATCCAGACGGGCATCTCGGCCATAGACGGGCTGAACACCCTGGTGCGGGGACAGAAACTGCCCATCTTCTCCGGGTCCGGTCTACCCCACAATCATTTGGCGGCCCAGATTGCCCGTCAGGCCAGGGTGTTGGGCAAGGAAGAGGTCTTTGCCGTGGTCTTCGCCGCCATGGGGATAACATTTGAGGAGGCCAATTACTTCATCACAGATTTTCAGGAAAGCGGTGCCATTGAGCGGGCCGTTCTTTTCATGAACCTGGCTGATGATCCGGCCATCGAGCGCATCGCCACCCCGCGCATGGCCCTGACCGCTGCGGAATACCTGGCCTACGAACAGGATATGCACGTGCTGGTCATTCTGACCGACATGACCAACTACTGCGAGGCCCTGCGGGAGATTTCCGCTGCCCGCAAGGAGATCCCCGGCAGGCGGGGCTACCCCGGATATCTGTACACGGACCTTGCCTCGGTGTACGAGCGGGCGGGCCGCATCAAGGGCAAGAAGGGATCCATCACCCAGATCCCCATTCTGACCATGCCGGAGGACGACAAGACGCATCCTATACCCGACCTGACCGGATATATCACCGAGGGACAGGTGATCTTGTCGCGCCAGCTGTACAAAAAAGGGGTCATGCCGCCCATAGATGTTTTGCCATCTCTGTCTCGTTTGAAGGACAAGGGCATTGGACCGGACAAGACCCGGGAGGACCACGCAGACGTGTTCAACCAGTTGTTCGCCAGCTATGCCGGAGGCAAGGATGCTCAGGAGCTGGCCGTTATATTGGGCGAGGCCGCTCTTACGGACATGGACAGGATGTACTACAAGTTCGCCGAAACCTTTGAACAGCGCTATGTGAGCCAGGAAGAGGATGAGAATCGGAGTATCGCCGAGACCCTGGACCTGGGCTGGGAGCTGCTGTCGGTTTTTCCCACCGGCGAGCTGAAGAGGATTCGACAGGAATGGCTGGACAAGTATCTGTCCAGGTTCAAGGAGGAAGAGGAACCCGAGGGTAAACCAAAGGAATCTGAGGGGAAGGCCGAGGCCCGCGGGGAGAATATGGAGCCGGTCGCCGAGGAGACTGAGGAAAAATCATGAGGCTTGCCGTCAACGCCACGCGAATGCAGCTGCTCCGGCTGCGAAAGAGACTGGCCATCGTCCGCCGGGGCCACAAGCTGCTGAAGGACAAGCAAGATGCGATGATGCGCCAGTTCATGGAGCTGGTCAAATCGGTGAAGGGGATGCGCGCAAGGGTGGAGGATCAGCTGCAGGCGGCCTTTCAGAGCTTTCTCCTGGCCCGTTCCACCATGCCCGACCAGCTGGTGGAGGAAGCCATCTGCATGCCAGGTATGCGCCTGAGCCTGAAAGTGGGCCAGCGTCAGATCATGAACGTGAGAGTTCCTGTGCTGAAGCCCATCGTGGAGGGCTCAATTCGATGCTATGGTTTTGTGGGCACCTCAGGGGATCTGGACATCTCCCTGAGATTTCTGGGGGGCGTTTTGGAGCAAAGTCTGAAACTGGCCGAGGCGGAGAAGACCATGCAGCTTTTGGCCGATGATATCGAGAAAACCCGCCGGCGGGTGAACGCTCTGGAGTATACCCTGATCCCCGATCTGATAGAGACTATCCGTTATATCACCATGAAGCTCTCGGAGATGGAACGTTCCAACCTTTCCCGACTGATGAGAATAAAGAACATCATCCGCGCGGAAGAATAACCTTAAGCGTTGCCGATTCAAGGGCCGTCCGGTTTAACCGGGCGGTTTTTTTACGCCGGAGAGCAAACCATTGCAGTTTGGTGCAAATGAAACTGTAGACCGGGTTTTGGACGGCCGCATAAAGATCATTCAGAAGCGGAAGGGATATCGTTTCACAGAGGATACTCTGCACCTGTGCCAGTTTATACGGCCCATGTCCCCGGCGAAAGGCATCGATCTGGGAACCGGCTGCGGGATCGTGGCCATCACCCTTGTTGTGGAGGGGAAGGTGGATCACATGGTCGGCCTGGAGCTACAGCAGGAGCTGGTATCTCTGGCCGAAAGAAATGTGGCTCTCAACGGTCTGGAGCAACTGGTGGAGATAAAGATGGCGGACATCCGCCGGGTCAGAGAGCTATTTGGCCCGGGGAGTTTCCAACTGGTGGTCAGCAATCCTCCCTACCGGGAGATTGGACGGGGACGGCTCAATCCCTCTCTGGAGAAGAGGATAGCCAGACACGAGTGGGCATGTACTCTGCAAGATCTGGTGAAGGCCGCTGATTACCTGTTGGCACCGGATGGTGTTTTCGGCTTCTGTCATCTGGAACAGAGATGGCCGGAGATTCAACGCGGGCTGAAATATTTTCGAATGGAGGTCTGTCGCAAGGAGATAATCTATGGCCCGGGAGGCAAGTCCACAGGATTGCTTTTAGTGGAGGCGGTGCGAGCAAAGTAAAATTATGCAGTTTTTGAAGAAAGAAAGTTGTCAGACTCAGACATCCCGTGTTATCATGAACCGATGAATTCTCAGTCTTATTTGGGTAAAGTTGTGAGGGGGAAGTGTCCCCCTAGCTGCAGCCAGCGTGCCCTGGGGCCACTGTAGGATACCTCCGCCGGGAACTCTCAGGAATAGTACGCGACTCAGTTGAAAGGGATACCTGTATACCCTTTGATGTGGCCCCCAATGCAAAATGAAAAATGCAGAGTGAAAATTTCAAATTGATCTTGCACCGACTACTTGTTCATCTTGGATCTTGAGGGTTTGACTCTCATTTTGCATTTTTCACTTTTCATTTTACATTTTTCAATGCTCATTTTTCAGAATGTCGGGCACCGGCTGGCTATGCCCCGGGACAGGCCCGGGGCATGCCGTCCTCACTTTTCGTTCGGCCAGCCGCCAGCCTCGCTGTCCTCCGCTACCCCCTCTGCGGTACGATTTGCGAGCAGCACTCAGTTGAGGTCTATAGCCGCAGAGACACGACACCCTCTGACCTTTAGGCTGCAACCCAAGGGGTCGAGGATTCTGGAAAAATAGGATTCAAGGATTCGAGGATTCAGGGA
>DAOVRJ010000099.1 GCA_030628225.1 Candidatus Zixiibacteriota bacterium
CTTGCCCTGTTCCTGGCCGTGTTGGTGGGAGCTGTTGCCGGTATTACTTTGATTGCATTAGGGCTGAAAAAGCGCTGGGAGCACATCCCCTTTGGGCCATTCATCGCCGCAGGGACCATTTTGGTCGTCTTCTGGGGCGAGGGCATCTCCCGAGCGTATTGGCAGTTGTTTCTCCTATAAAGGCAAACCACTCGCGAGAGTGGGACGCAAAGCCACGGGTCTTTTGATGTGGCCACGGATCGCCTGTATAAGGCGCCGGGCCAGAGTGAGACGCCCAACCAGAGCCGTCCAGCCACGGGCTATGGGCTTCGAACTCGAGGAAAGATAGCCGGGCTGCAGGAGGCATTGTGATCTACTTGCATCCGGCAAGTAGATTTTTTTTTGAGGAGTGGACCAATGTTTGCTCTGAAAGGGGATGCCCGGGGTATGACCCTGGTGGAGATAGTCGTGGTGCTGGCCATCATGGGAATTCTGGCCGCTCTGGCCGTGCCCAGCTTCATCAAGTACCTGCCGGGCGTCAAGCTCAAAGGGGATACCCGGAATGTGGCCTCCGTTTCCAGGCTGGCCAGGATGAGGGCCGTGGCCGAGGGTGCCCAGTACGGTATCTTCTTCGATGATGATCATACGCCCGCCCAGTTTATCCTGTTCCAGGATGTGAACGGGAACGAGGAATTTGATATCTCGGCGGATGAGGTGATCTTCAGCCAGGAGCTTTACAAGAATACGCTGTTTCGCCGTGTGGATTTTGCCAACGATGTGGCCATCTTCAAAGCGGATGGTTCCTCCAACGGTGGTTGGGTTTCCCTGGGCCTGAAGGAGAGAAGCGATTCCCTGGTGGTGGATATCCTGCCCAGCACCGGCCGAGTAAAGGTGATAAAATGAACAAGCTATGGATCATGATCAGGTCGGATAAGAGGGGAATGAGTCTGGTGGAGATCATGGTGGCCATGATCATCCTGGGCATCGCCCTCTCCTGGCTGGCCCCGCTGGTCATCATCGCCATGCGGGGAACCAGACGGGGCGGCGATCTGACCCAAGCCACGACCCTGGCGCAGGACAAGCTGGAGGAGTTCAGGAGCATGAGCTACGCCTCCATGCTGGCCAGTCCCACGGGCCAGGATACCCTGCGTGGTGTGGCCAGAAGCTGGGCGGTAACCGAAGAAACAGGCCAACCAGGGCTGGCGCGCATCCTGATCGATCTGAGCTGGTACGATGATGCCGGCGATGAGCATCAGGTCCAGTTCGTCTCGCTGCGGGCCCGGGCCCAGTGAGGTTGATGGGACGATGGGGGGCAAAAAAAGGATGGGATTGAAGGACATGAAAAACTCTGCCGGTTTTTCCCTGGTGGAGATGGTGGTGGCCACAGCCATCTTGGGGATCATCATCACCTCCGCCCTTTCCCTGTATCTCACACAGCAGAAACAGTGGCTGATCCAGGAGCAGGTCGCCGATATGCAGCAGAACGTACGTGTGTCCATGGATGAGCTGACCAGGAACCTGCGCATGGCCGGCTGTGGGGTTTTACCCGCCGGGCTGCAGCCCATCGAGTTGATGGACGCCGACCCAGACACCCTGATTCTTCGGCAGAACCTCGCTGAGTGCCACATCACAGTCGGCCTTAATGTTCAATCGAACGTCATACACACACATGACGATCCGACATGCTTTGTGCCGGGTATGAGAACCTTCATCTGGGACGATGCCGGCCAGGGGGAGTGGTTCACCGTGGAGGGCGTGTATACCAACGAGGGGAGTGGGTGGGAAGAGGTTCACGCCACCGAAAATTTGGAAAACAACTATAACAAAAACGACAATCCTCAGGTGATGGTGATGACCGAGGTCAAATACTACATCGACCAGACCACGGACCAGACCCATCCCACTCTTATGCGTTCCACAAACGGTCTGCCGGCCCAGGCTTTTGCCGAGAACATCGAGGATTTCCAGGTTGTCTACCTGATGAAAGACGGGAGTACCACCTCGACGCCCAGTAGCCTGGATGATGTGCGGGTCGTTCAGATCGAGTTGTGGGCCAGGACGGCTCGCCAGGACCACGACTGGACAGACGAGGATTATGATGATGGCTATCGTCGCCGGACTCTGAAGTCCTACGTGGATGTCCGGAACCTGGGGATCTGAGGCGAGCTGTCAGATTTAAGGGCGAAATGGAACAAAACGGATGAAAACGAAGATTCTTAAAAGATCTGCCGGCTTTTCCCTGGTGGAGATGTTGGTGGCCACGGCCATCCTGGGGATCATAGTCAGCTCCGCCCTTTCCCTGTATCTCACACAGCAGAAGCAGTGGTTGATCCAGGAACAGGTTGCCGAGATGCAACAGAACATCCGCGTGTCCATGGATGAGCTGACCAGGAACCTGCGCATGGCCGGCTGTGGGAATTTTCCCGCCGGGCTGGATTTTATACTCTCGGATGACACAGACCCGGACAGCCTCACCCTTAGGCAAAGCCTCAGCGATTGTCATGTGACCCTGGGCAAGAGTACTCAATCGAACACCATGCACACCCACGACGACGTGGGGTGTTTTCAGACCGGGTTGAGGGCGTTCATCTGGGACGATACCGGCCAGCAGGAGTGGTTCACCGTGGACCATGTGGATACTAATGAAGGGGAGGGGTGGTACGAGATTCATTCCGAATCCAATTTGACCAACGTATATGACACAGATGACGATCCCCAGGTGATGGTTATGTCCGAGGCCACATACTACGTTGACCAGATCACGGACCAGGGCCACCCCGTTCTGATGCGCTCCACAAATGGCCTGCCGGCTCAAGCCTTCGCCGAGGACATCGAGGATTTCCAGGTGGTCTACCTGATGAAAGACGGGAGCACCACCTCGGCACCGGCCAGCTTGGGGGATGTACGGGTCGTTCGGATCGAATTGCGGGCCAGGACGAGGCGCCAGGACCAGGAGTGGACCGACGATGACTTTGAGGATGGCTATCGTCGCCGGACCCTTACCTCCTGGATCGATGTCCGCAACATGGGCATTTGAGAGAAACTCCATCTAAGAATCGAGGTGATTCTCATGAAACGCCGAACGCTCCTATTCGTGATCTCGCCCATGAGAAACCAGAGAGGAGTCGCCCTGCTCGTTGTGCTGGCCATCGTCCTCATGTTGACTGTTGTGGGAACGGTGGCAGTAATTACCTCCAAGACAGAGATGGATATCAGCGGGGTGGAACGGACGGAGACTATGGCTTTTTATGCTGCGGAGGCCGGGGTGGAGAAGGCCCTTGCCGTCATCCTGGTCAGCTACGAGACCTATGGGATACCGCCTGACCCTCTGCCCGCCGGACAGATGGATTTAAACGGGTACACTGTGACCTATAGCACCGTCGACAACGGGCCGGCGAATTTCGAAATGCTCACCCATGGTGCCTACAAGGGGCTGTATGCTCTGTTGAAGTCCTTCACCGTCGAGGCCCAGGCCACCGGTGGGTCTTACAATGCTCTGGCTCAGGTTTCCCAGATAGTGGAAGACGCCCTGATTCCGGTGTTTCAGTTCGCCGTCTTCTATGAGGAAGATCTGGAGATCGCCCCCGGCCCGGCCATGACCCTGGCCGGACGGGTACACACCAATGCTGATATGTACCTGCAGTCCAACATCAACCTGAAAATCGATTCTTACACCACAGCCGCCGGCAACATCTATCACGGCAGGCATCCCGACTCGGGCAAGAGCGATAGCTACGGCGATGTGCTGATCAAGGACGCTGCTGGAGTGTACCAGAATATGAAGAATGGAGATGGAACCTGGCTGGATTCCCAGGACGATAGTTGGGTGTTTTCTTCCATTCAGCGCTGGGATGGTTTGGTCGAGGATAGTTATCACGGTATTACGGAGCTCTATCTGCCGGTGGTCAGTGAGGGGGAGTCCATAGAGCTCATAAAACGGGGGAGCGATAACCCGGATAGCTTTGAGCATAAGGCCGATTTGAAATTAGTGGATGGTGCCGTCTATTTCAGGAACGAGCAGGCAGAATGGGTGGATGTGACCCAGCCAATGGAGGATGATGAGATTCTCACCTATGCTTCCTTCTACAATTATCGTGAGGGCAAGTGGATATCATCCTACGATATCGACATTTCCAAGCTGAACACCAGTAACTATTTCCCAGACAACGGGATCATCTACGCCGCCCATACCGATAAGATTCACGGGGCCATCCGCCTGGTAGAGGGATCCGAGCTGGGCGGGCCCCTGACAGTGGCCACGGAAAATCCGCTCTACACCCTGGGAGACTACAACAGCGTTGACAAACAGCCTGCAGCGCTGCTCACCGATACCTATAACGTCCTTTCCAACAACTGGAGCGATGCCATGAGCACCAGTTCCCTGAACTCGAGGACGGCCAGCAATACCACCGTCAACGCCTGTTTTATGACCGGTCTGGTGCCCAGTCAGAGCAGCCATTACAGCGGTGGTCTGGAGAATCTGCCCCGCTTTTTGGAGAAGTGGACCAGCAAGACCTTCTGCTATCGTGGTTCGATGGTGGATACCTGGGAAAGTGAAGTTGCCACCGGCACGTGGTATTATGGAGGTCTATATTATACAGCCCCTAACCGTGACTGGGCTTTCGATCCCATGTACCTGGATCCCACAAAGCTGCCTCCGGGAACGCCCCAGGTCAACGCGGTACAACGGGGCCGCTGGATGAACCAGCTGGCTTCCTCGGAATAAGGCGGCTGGTGATGGATGAGATGTGCTGGCCGTTAAAAATCATTTCGATTTCCCTTGACAAAAGGCATTCTGTGGGTACATTATGTTCTCACCCGAGAGGTCACGGCCTCTCCTGCAAAGGAGATGAACGTGTTTAAGCGGAAGATAAAGACCTCCGTGGGGCTGGATATCGGTAACTTTTCCAGCAAATTAGTGCAGTTGGAGTTCTTTCCTCATGGTCAAAGGCTGCTCTCTTACGGCATTCACCAATTTCCCCTGAACACGATTGTCGGCGGCCAGATTAAGAACAAAGAGGCGGTGATTGCCGGCATCAAGCACTTAATTCAGCGATGTGATCCGCACATTAAAGAGGTTGTGATCTCCGTCTCCGGACGCGGAGTGATCACCGATAAACTCACTCTACAACGGCGCAAAGGCGTCAAGACCAGCCAATTGGTGCGTTTTGAGGCCGAGCAGCGTTGTCCCTTTGATGTGGATGACGTGACCTTAGATTATAAGGTTGTTAAAGTGGATGAGAAGTCGGATTGTATGGATGTCGTCCTGGTGGCCGCCAAGAACGAGACTCTTTATGACCAGTTGGCAGTGGTCTACGAGGCCGATCTCAAGCCGGTAGTAGTGGATGTGGACGCTTTTGCCCTCTACAACACCTGGGAGACCAATTATCCGCCGGATGAGCAGCTGAATACGGTCCTGGTCAACATCGGCGCTGAGGTGACCAATGTGGTGTTCGTTCACCAGGGCACCTATCACTCCACCCGAGATCTGTCCGTGGCCGGCAACAGCTTTGTGAAAACAGTGCAAAGGCAAATGGGTGTTGCTGCGGAGCTGGTTCATCAGGCCCTCCAGGGAAAGATGGACCCCAAGCTGGATCACAGCACCTTCATGTTTGCCGTGAACAAAAGCAGCGAGATGTTGTCCAAAGAGCTGGATCTGGCCTTCTCCTATTTTAAGTCAGAGGCCAAAGTGGATAAGATCGATCGCATCTTGCTCAGCGGGGGCTGCTCCCTGATTCCCTGGCTCCCGGGTTTCTTGGAGAAACGGCACCACATTTCCGTAGAGAAGCTGGATCCCCTGAAAGTCATCGAATGTTCAGATCAGCTTCAACAAAATGGCCTCAATGAGTTGGCTCCGGTCTTGGCGGTGCCAATTGGCCTAGCCCTGAGACAGGCAAACTGAAATATGATCAGGATCAACCTGCTTCCAGAGGAATTCCAAGCCAGGAAGAGGAAGCTCCGTATTTCCCCGCATTGGGGTTTTGTGGTAGCCGCGGTGGTGGGGTTTTTATTGCTCCTCTCTCTGTTGACCCTGTGGCAGAGATCGCACCTTAATCGGCTGGAGATGGAAATTCGCCAGACGCGGGTGGAGGCTGAACGGCAAAAGGCCGACCTGAAGCTGGTTCGGGAATTAACCGCCCTCAAGGAAAAGATCCTCCAGCGCATGCAGGTAGTAGAGCAACTGAATCAGAATCGCACGCGCTGGATCGAGATTCTTACGGCCCTCAGCCAGTCTGTGCCCGAGGATATGTGGCTGGTCACCTTCAAGGAGAAAGGAACAGGCACGGCAGCTCAGGCTCAGATTCAGGGCATGTGCTTTTCTCTGAAGCCCATCGCCCTTTTTATGGACAGGATGGAGGAAACGGAGTGGTTTTCGCGTCCTCGATTTGCTTTCGCGCGCAGGGTTGCCGTTCCCGATGGGATGGCCTACGATTTTGAGGTGGTGGCCGATCTGTTTAGCTATGAGAAAATATTTTTTGCTCACGAGATCTCTGCGGAACAGAAAGATCTGAAGGAAGAGAAAAACAGCAGGAAAGGGAAGGGGTAAAAAGGGTGATGCAGTTCATGGTGATAACCGGTTGCTGAGGTCTATACTATCCGCTATGAATCAAAAGAACACGAAAAATCTGGTCATCATTTCTTTGGTTCTGCTGGTTCTTGCCGGCACCTACCTCTGGTATGTCTCTCTGTATCGGCCTCTTCTGGATCAGGTGCAGAAAAAATCCGCTGAGCACCGGCAGTTGTTGACCAGTTTGGAGACGGCCAAGCGGCAAGCGGCGAAACGCGTTTCTCTGCAGCAGGAGTACGACGATCTTCAAAAGCAGTGGCAGGTGGTGGAGACCTTGCTGCCAAAGGAGCGGAACATGTCCGATTTCATCAAGCAGCTCCACAGGATCAAGGGAAAGGTTGATGCCACTATTGAGCGAGTCTCTCCTCTGAAGTCTAGATCGGTGGATTTCTACATGGAAAACGCTTATGAGATTGAGATGCTGACCACCTACCATGGTCTGGGAGGTTTTCTCAGCCATGTGGCCAATCTGCCCATCATCGTGGACGTCACTTCTCTCGATATGACTGGGCTTCCCCGGCATGAGGAGGAGGAAGAGGAGAGAGACATAGTGGGGCCCAGCGTCCGCAGTCGACTGGTGCTGACCACCTATAGTCTTAGGGAAAACGTGGATTTGGAGGAGAAAAGCGGCCAGTGAACGGTATTTTCAAGCAGTCTTTTTTCAACAAATTGCTCTTTTCTCTTTTTTCAGGAGCTGTCCTTCTGTTTTTGACCGCTCCCGCGGATGCCGCCTATCGGGTGACCGATCTGCAGGTGTCCCAGACAGAGAAAGGGGTGACCGTCACCGTGATGGCTGATGCACCGGTGAGCTATAGCTATTTTACCATGGGAGAGCCGGAGCCTCGTCTGGTAGTGGATTTTTCTGACGCGATACATGGTCTTCCCAAATATCATTTCAGAAATCTGCACACCCACCTGATCAGCGAGATCCGGACCAGCCAGTATCGTCCCTTTCCCCATCCCATGGTGCGGGTAGTTTTGGATATGTCCAAGCTGTTGCCTTTTATGATCATCAAAGAAGAGAACCGCCTGGTTATTATGCTTGAGGCCACTTCAAAAGAGGAGTTTGCGGCGCAGGATCCTCTTCAACAGGAATCTCTCCAGATGTCACCGGAGACGAAAGATGAAGCTGTGCAGGATGCCCAGATTTCCGTTGAGGAGTATGGCCCATTCCAGGTACAGGCTCAGGCTCCTATGGAGCAGCAGCCTCGGCCGGAGGAGAGTGCTCTGGCTCCGGCCAGAGATGAGCATGAGACTGAAAATGAGCAGGAATCCGCACTGACTTCGACCAGCCCCGAGGATACGATACAGTCCGGGGAGGAGTTCGCCGGGCTTGACCAGCAGAAGGAGACAACTGTCTCCCGGTTCTTTGCCCTGGGAATCAGGGAGCCCGTGTCTTATAGCAGCGGAGGAAAGAGGGATCCCTTTGTGTCCCTCCCTATGGGCCAGGAGGTGGAGTTCGGTCAGGCCCCGTTGCCGGATGTTGAGAAGTTGACCATCGTGGGCATTCTTCTCGACTTAGATGGTTACAGAGCTCTGGCCCAGGACGAAGACAAAAATGCGTATGTGCTCAGGAAAGGGGACCGGGTGCTCTATGGCTATGTGGTCCGGGTCGAGGAAGAAAGGGTGGTGTTTCGCCTGAATAGGAGGGGACTCGATAAAACGATTATCATAAAACTTCCCCAGTGAACATTTATCAAAGAGGTAACACATTATGCCATCGGCCAATAAGGTATGGAGAGGTGGGGCGCTGTTAATTCTCCTGTTGCTGATCCTCTCCTTCACGGGAGGGGCCCAGCAGGAGAGGGTCATAAAATCACTGACCCTCCATGATGCCGAACTATCCGCGGTCCTGCGTTTTCTTGCTGAGTTCAGCGGCCAGAATATCGTGGCCAGCCAGGATGTGAAGGGAACTATAGATATACAGTTACAAAATGTGACCTGGCAGCAGGCCCTGGAGGTCATCATGAAGAC
>DAOVRJ010000094.1 GCA_030628225.1 Candidatus Zixiibacteriota bacterium
CTCCAGCTCACCCAGCGTCATCTACTACAACACCATCGAGGACAATGAGTACGGTGTTTCCATCGAGGACACGGCCAGCATCTCAATTCACCACAACGATATCCTTGATAACACGACCAAGAACCTGAATTATAATCCCCTCGACACCCTGGTGGCCGAGTACAACTGGTGGGGGACCACCAATACAACCAACATAGAGAACAAGCTGGGCGGCTACGGGGAGATCGACTACATCCCGTTTCTGACCAATACGTTCCACGCGCCCTGGGTGGAGGTCGTCTCTCCCAACGGCGGGGAGGTCTTTGCCGACACGTCCAACATCACCTGGGTGGCCCCGGACGTGGACGGCGACTCGGTGACCATCAATATCTTCTATTCTTCGGACGGGGGCAGCAACTTCTTGTCCCTGGCCTTCGGGGAGGAAAATGACAGCACTTATGCCTGGGACACTACCCCACACACCGACGGCACTCAGTATATGATCAAGCTATTTGCTTACGACGGCACCTACCAAAGCTGGGACACCTCCGATGCCGTCTTCACCATCTACAACCCCGATCCACCCTCGATAACCGTCATCGATCCCAATGGCGGTGAGATTATCTTCCAGGACTCGACGGATATCACCTGGACGGCCACTGATCCTGACGTTGGAGATTCTACCATCCTGTCGGTGGACCTGGAATACAGCCCCGACGCTGGCTCCACCTGGACGTATATCGATTCCAATCAGGCCAACGACGGCACCTACGGCTGGAATATCTACGAGCTGGAGGACGGACCCGATTATCTCATCCGCCTCACCGTGAGTGATACCTCGGGCCTGTTCGATAAGGACAGCTGCGACGCTGTCTTCGAGATCAACAAACCCGATCCGCCCCAGGTAACAGTATTGAGCCCCAACGGGCTCGAGCACTGGAGCGGGACTCACGATATCGTCTGGACGGCCACTGATCCCGATTCTTTGGAGGGACTGACCTTCGATCTGTTGGTGGGCATCGCCACTTTGTCTGATACTACCTGGACGCAGCTTCTGAGCAACACCTCGGATACCAGCTACTCATGGAACACCACCGGTTATTCGGATTGGCACACCTGGTACGCGAAGGTGGTGGTCACCGACCCGGATACCCTCACCGACGAGGATCTCTCCAACACCAGCTTCACGGTGGACAACACCCCACCGCCCATGCCCTCGTACCTGAACCTGGACGCCAAGTGGGATCCCGTAGCGGGCATAGGGAGCGTGTACCTCTCCTGGGAAGATGTGGTCGATACCCTGAGCCCGCCGGAGACTTTCCGAATCTACCACGGTACCTCCGATACGAACATCGACTATGACGACCCCATCGAGATCACCGGCGTCCCTTCTTGTACCATCGATTCTCTATCGACGGGCCCCCACTACTTCGGCCTCAGCGTGCATGACGCCGCCGATACGGCCAACTGGGTCATTTACCAGAAAAGCAAGGGAACCAACGGCGAGGGTGTCTACTTCACCACTGGCGCCGACGGCAACCTGGCCACGGTGGTGGGCAACTCCAACGGAGTGGTCACCGGCTCTTCACCCAACTTCAATCTCAATGGATCCCTGGTGCTCACCTACCCCAACTTCATGATGATCAACTTCGAGAACTTAACCGCCGGCGACAGCGATGGCCATCACGCTCTGATCGTATACGGCCGGCTATTGGCTCACAAGAGTACTTTCTCCGCCGCCAGCGCCGGAGATTGGCAGGGCATCGTCTTCGCCGACTCCAGCATGGACTACGACACCCTGACCACCGTGGGCTGTCTGGTGGATAGCTGCACCATCCGCCATGCCGTCGATGGCATTCACTGCATCTGGTGTTCACCGCTCATCAGCGGCAACGAGATCGACCACAACTCCCAAACCGGCATCAGCTGCTTCTGGTCCGAGGCGCTCATCCTGGACAACGATACCAATGTCGGCGGCATTCACCATAACCAGTACGGGATCTTCGAGGATGGGGAGGGACCCAGCGGGCTGGGCATCACCGCCAAGTTCAACGACGTGCGTGACAACACTATCGCCGGTATGCACTTCGGGGCGCAAGCCCGGCCTTCTCTTTACCGCAACCTGATCCATGACAACAGCAACGGAGCGGAATTCGAGACCTGGGCCAGCCCGATCCGGTTCGAGCGTAATGACATCTATGGCAACTCCGTCTACGGGGTGCTCAACGATACCATTAACTTCGTCCAGGTAACGGCCACCCTGAACTGGTGGGGCGATGAGAGCGGACCCTCGGGAATCGGCTCCGGATCAGGGGACGCGGTGAGCAATAACGTGACCTATAAACCCTTCCTCAGCTATCCCAGCGGCGGAGATGTGGTCAACTGGTGCCAGCTCATCTCCCCGGACAGCATCAGCATGGACGTGGGCGACACCACCCAGACCATCCTGGGCCAGGTCTATGAGCCGGGTGTGACCCCCGGCGCCGGACAGGGCGCGGGCATCACCGCCCAGGTGGGCTATGGTTCCAACAACTCCGAGCCCTGCGGGGCCGGCTGGAATTGGGTCGCGGCCACCTACTTCCGGGACGTGGGCAGCAACGATGAGTACCAGAGCACCCTGACGGTTTCCCGGTCCGGCACCTACGACTTCGCCTACCGCTTCTCCATGGATAGCGGGACCACCTGGGTGTACGCCGACCTGGACGGCAACAACACCGGCGGCGGAAGCAGCAACGGCTACACCTCCGACCAGGCCGGGCACCTGCAGGTGGGCTGGGTCCTGAACCCCGTTCTGGTCATCGACGACGACTGGGGTCCCTACCAGGGCAATTACACCAGCGCCCTGGACGACAACGGCATCGGTTATGACATATGGGATGTATCCGTCCAGGGCTCCCCTCCGGCCGGCATCCTGAACAAGTACCAGACTGTGGTCTGGGAGACCGGGGAGGATGATACCGCCACTCTCACCTCCGAGGATGAGGACAACCTGATAGCATATTTAGACAACGGGGGCAATCTGTTTTTGTCCAGCAAAGGTTACCTGACGGAGGCCGGAGTTCCCAATACGTTCATCACCGACTATTTGCACGTGGATTGGTGGGATAATGACCTGCCGGGCATCGGGCGGGAGCAGGGCGAGCCGGGAGATCCCATCAGCGACGGGATGAACTTAGAGTTGCTGACGCCCCTCTGCGAGGGCACCGACGACATGATCCCGGGCAACGACGCCGTGGGCATTTTCCGGAACGATTACTACAAGCTCAACTTCGGAGGCCTGCGCTATCCCACCGCCGCCAGCAAGAGCGGTTACCGGATGGTCTTCCTCAGCTTTCCCTTCGAGGCCATTCAGGATGAGGCCGATCCAAACAACCAGCTCACGGTCATGGGGCAGGTGATGACCTGGCTGATGACCGGCTGCCTGCCCCCGGAGGCCCTGATGGCCGGAGATAAGTACCCGGGCTATGTGCCCCTGACCTGGTCGCCCCCTGGCTCTGTGGTGGATACTCTACAGGTCCACGACGGCACCTTTGAAGGACGAATTCGGGCCAATGGAGACGGAGACGTTCTGGCCGTGGGCCTGACGCCTGAGGATTATCCCTGCGTGCTGCGCACCCTGATGTTCTACGTGTGGGACTATCGCCCGTCGACGGTGGTGGACATGTACGTGTTCGCCGACACCTCCGCGCCGGCCCAGGTCATTGCCGGACCGTACGAGGTAACTACCCTGGGACATGGCGCCGGGTGGGTCTTCGTGGACATCTGGGACGATCAGATCATCATCGACAGCGCGGATGTGTACGTTGGCGTGGCCTACCGATACGCTCAGGACACCGGTGTGGGTGTGGACAGGACCGATCCCTTCCAGGATCTCGGCTGGTGGGGGACCTCGGCGAACGGCCCCTGGACTTTGCTCAGCGATTTCGGCTACCCCTTCAATATCTCCGACCCCAGTATCAGTGCTGTGGTCACTTACGGAGATGGAAGCAGCAAGCTCCTCGGCGGCCCCAAAGGGTCCGGCCTGGTCCAGTTCGGGACGGCTCCGGCGGACGCGGGCGGTAAAGCCTTGTTGGGATACAATGTCTACCGCGGCGAGACGCCCGGAGGTCCCCATAACTATCTGGATTTCGTGTCCAAAGACCAGACAACATACCAGGACTACTCGGTGACCGGCGGCGAGCACTACTGGTATGCGGTCAGCGCCACCTATCACCAGGAGGAAACAAGTTATTCCAACGAAGACCAGGGCGATCCCCGCTCCATCCTGCCGCCGCAGGCCGTCGCGGACATGGAGATCGCTCTAGAGTCCAGCGACCTGCGCCTGAGCTGGTCGCCGGTGACCATAGATACGGCGGGCCATCCCAAAGCGGTGGAACACTACACCGTCTACCGGGTCACCGATCCGGGAGCCGTCATCGGAGATGAGGACTCCGTGGGGGTGACCGAGGAGACTTCCCTGGCAGACCCGGGCGCCGCCGGAGACACCGGCGTGCAGTATTTCTACGTGGTCAAAGCGGTGGACTGCGATGGCGCCAAGTCCGCAGAGTCCAACCGCGTGGGAGAGTTCGACAAACAGATGCTGAACGGGACCAAATAGTCGGGCAGACAGCGCCAGGTCAATGGTATAGGGGCGCGGCATGCCGTGCCCCTTATTTATAGTGCCGTGAATCGTATGTCGGTTGACGGTGTCGAAACTCGACAGAAGAAAAAAGAACATTCGTGTTAGTGCTCTGATAATGGGATTGCTTACCAACAGCCCTCATCCTGCATCCAGGATACAAAATCTTTTCCCCGCAGTAACGATCACGATCTCCAAATTCTCACCATCCCCATCCGATCCCCCCAAAACATAAACTGCGCCAGACCAGGTGAAAACCATTTTCGGCCTAATTTTTGCTAATTTCTTACAAGCAGGATTTTTCCTAAAATAGCGGCCTCTTCAGCACGCGACGGCCGGCTTTTCGGCTGCTTCAAAATAGCCTGTATATCAAGGCCGGCGGCGCCTGTCCGGGGCCATAGCATAATCTTAATCTACCGAAATCCTCGCATTTTGCCATATCAGCAGGCACCAGAAAAAACACTGTCTGTTTAGCGGTGCACAGGATGAAAGACAAAAAAAAGACAAAAGACCAACTTGTCACCGAGCTGGCGGAGCTGCGCCGGGAAATCGCCGAGCTGGAAACATCAGAACGCCACAGAAAGCTGGCCGACAAACTGGTCAACGCTCAGCACGACCTTGCTCTGGCGCTTAATGCTGTCGTCGAGTTGGACGAAGTGCTGCGAAAAGCTCGCGACGAGTTGGAAGTACGAGTTCATGAGCGAACCGTAGAATTGGAAAAAACAAACGAGGCATTATTGGCTAAAATCAGCGAATATCAGCAGGTGGAAGAGGCGCTGCAGCTCGAGAGAAAGCAGCTTTTGTCGATATTTGACAGCATAGACGAGATAATTTATATCGCGGATCCCAAGACGTATAAAATACTATATGTGAACAGAGCTCTCCAGAATGCATTTCAGAAGGAGCTTGTGGGCGGCATCTGTTACAGGGAGTTTCAAGGTCTCAATTCCCCGTGTAAATTCTGCACCAACGAGATAATCTTGAAGAAAAAGTACAAACCTTATCAGTGGGATTATCATAATCCAATCCTCAACAAGGATTATGCTATAGTTGACAGAATAATCAAGTGGCCAGATGGCCGCGATGTGAGATTTGAACTTGCCATAAACATCACCGACCGCAAACAGGTCGAGGAGGCCCTGCGGGAGAGCCAGGCAAGACTGAAAGCGATTTTCGATGGGGCGGTCGATGCCATCTTCACCAAGGATCTGCAGGGCAGATACATCGCCGTCAACAAGGCCTGCCGGGAGATGTTCGGGCTGCCCCAGGAGAAGATCATCGGCAAAACGGACGGTGATCTTTTCCCCCCACAGAACGCTCGGCGCATCAGAAAAACAGACCAGAAAGTCCTCCGCGGAGAAATCGTCATCGAGGAGGACAGCAAACCCCTGGGCGGAAAGACCTACACTTTTCACGTCACCAAGGTGCCCCTTTACGACGAACAGGGCGAAATTAGCGGTCTCTGCGGAATTGCCCGGGATATAACCGAACACAGACGGACCGAGAAAGCTCTGCGGGAATCCAGAAGAAAAATTGAACGCCTGCATGGCACAGCTCACCGTTTAGAATCCTGTCCGAGAGAAGATGAGGTGTACAAGCTGACCGTCGAGGCCGCGGAGAAAATACTGGCTCTTACCATGTGCTCCCTGGATATCGTGGAGGGGAAAAAATTAGTGGTCAAGGCAACGACCTCTGGATTGCCTGTCGGAGCGAGCACAGGAACTGACCTCGATGAAACCAGCCTGGCCGCGAAGACCTACCACACCGGCAAGACCATCGTCTTCGGCAAGCTGGCTGAGGTCCCTGAGGCGAGACCGACCCGGGGAAACTTCCGGTCCGGGATCAGCGCGCCGATAGGTGATATCGGCGTGTTCCAGGCGGTCTCCACGGAGCCGGACGCTTTCAGAGATGAGGACGTGGAGTTGCTCGAGCTGCTCCTTGGCCATGCTGCCGAGGCGGTGCGCAGGATCCGCTTACGGAACGAGCTTCGCGAACAGGCCACCCGTGACCCGCTGACCGGGGTATACAACCGCCGCTACTTCAGCGAAACCATCGAGCGGGAGCTAAAGCGCTCCAAGCGTTATCAGCATCCCATCGGGTTCTTGATGATCGATGTGGACCGGCTCAAGGAGATCAACGACACGCATGGACATCAGACAGGCGATCGGGTGCTGCAGGAAGTGGCCAATTTCTTGCGAAAGAGCGTGCGGATAACGGAAATGGTCGTCCGCTTCGGCGGAGATGAGTTTCTCATCGTCATGCCGGAGATGGAAAAGGATATAGCTACCGTGAAGCGACGACTCATAGAGGCGCTGGCCCGCTGGAATGAAACCGGTGAGCTGTTTGACTTCCCGGTGACCTTCTCCAGCGGCGGCGCTCGCTGGAACCCCGACGGCTCAGAATCTGTGGAGCAAGTCCTGGCCAGGGCCGACCGGCGGATGTATGCGGAGAAGAAGAGGCAAATAGCGGCCAAACATTCAGGCTGAGCAGTTTCGCGGTGCAGGAGAAATGACGCTGATGAAAAAGGAGAAGAAGACAACGGCCTCATCTGTACAGGAGCTGAAACGGCTGCGCCGGCGTGTGGCGCAACTTGAGCTGGTGGAGTCTGAGCGCAAGCGGGCTGAGGAGGCCTTACGGGAGAGCGAAGCACACTATCACGGCATCTTCGACTCAGCTAGCGATGCATTTCTCATCTTTGACTTGGACGGCAATATTGTCGAGGCGAATCCTCAAGCATGCAAGATGTATGGTTATTCTTATGATGAGTTGATTAAACTCTCCGGCAAGAATATCGTTCACCCTGATTATTATCATCTTTTTGAACAATTCAAACGAGATGTTCAGACGACCGGTGAGTTTCATGCCGAATCAGTAGATGTCCATAAGGATGGTACTCCATTCAACATCGAAGTCAGGGGAACTACATTTGACTATCTGGGCAAGCCACATTTATTGGCTGATATAAGAGACATCACCGAGCGCAAGCAGACCGAGACAACTCAACAGGTGCTGCATCAAATCGCCAATGCCGTCCATACCACCAAAGATCTCAACGAACTTTTCAATACAATCCGTCAGGACCTCAGCATTATCTTGAATACAGAGAATTTTTTCATCGCCCTCTATGATAGGAAAAGCGACACCTTCACTCTTCCCTATATTGAAGATGAAAAAGACACGTTCGACACTTTTCCCGCCGGGAAAACACTCACCGCATACGTCGTGAAGCACGACAAACCGCTTCTTGTCACAGATGAAGATATGCACAGGCTGACTCAATCCGGCGTGGTGGAGACCATCGGAGCATCCTCGAAGATCTGGCTGGGAGTTCCGTTAAAAGCGGGGAAGGAGATAATTGGCGCCCTGGTGGTGCAGAGCTACACGGACGAAAACGTCTATGACGAAAAGGACCTGGAGATCTTGAAATTCGCCTCCAGCCAGATCGGGCTATCTATCGAACGCAAGCGAGCTCATGAGGCGCTGCGGGAAGAGAGAGATAAAACGCAGAGGTATCTCGATGTCGCCGGTACAATATTTGTAGCCATTGATGCCGATCAAAAAGTCAGCTTGGTCAACAAAAAGGGCTGTGAAATATTGGGGTACAAAGAAGAGAAGATCATTGGTAAAAATTGGTTCGACAATTTCCTTCCTGAAGCTGTAAGAGACAAAGTCAAATCAGTTTTTACAAAACTTATGGCTGGAAACATTGCGCCGGCAGAATATTCCGAAAACCCTGTTTTGACCAAGAGCGGCGAGAAACGAATTATCACCTGGCATAATGCCATTCTAAAAGATGAAATGGGCACAATCCTGGGCGTTCTCAGCTCAGGTGAAGACATCACCGAGCACAAGCAGGCCGAGGAGGCGCTGCGCAAGAGCGAGGAGCAGCTTCGCCAGTCCCAGAAAATGGAGGCGGTGGGAAGACTGGCCGGGGGCGTGGCTCACGACCTCAACAACCTGCTGACCGGCGTTACGGGATACAGCGACCTTCTGTCGGTGAGAATCGGCGAAGACGGTCCCCAGCGCAGGTACGTCACTGAAATCCAGAAGGCCACAAGCCGGGCCGTCTCGCTGATACGCCAGCTGCTGGCCTTCAGCCGCAAACAGATGCTTCAGCCGAAGATCATGAACCTCAATGATACCGTTGCCGATATGGAGAAA
>DAOVRJ010000265.1 GCA_030628225.1 Candidatus Zixiibacteriota bacterium
AAAGCCCGGTTCCGGGAGGCTAGGGTTATGGTCCTTCAGGGGGATGTGGAGGGTGCCGTTGATTTGTTCTCTCTGCTGATTGGGCAGGGGCCGGGTTCCATTTATGTGGATAGCGCCCTGTGTCTTTTAGGCGATCTTCATCTGGATCGTGGCGAATACCAGGAGGCAGCGGAGACCTTCGGTGTTCTGGCTTGGCGGAAAGAGGCCGACGAGTTTACGGAGTGGGCGGGATTCCAGCAGGCGGAGTCGCTGCGTCTGGCGGCCGATCATGAGGGGGCAATATCAGCTTATCGATGTTGGTTGGCCCGTTATCCCCGGAGCACGAGGGTTCCAGAGGCCAAGCTGGGTCTGTCGGGATCACTGCAGGTTGTGGGAGATATGGACTCTGCTGCTGTCGTTTTAGAGGAGTTGACCCGAGAGGCCGGGGTGGCCGAATGGGGGCCACGAGCCTGGAAGGAGCTGGGAAACATCCTCCTGCAAATGGGAAAGCCAGGGCGAGCTCTGTCTACTTATAGGGAGTTCCTGAGTCGTTATCCACAAGCGCCTCAGGCCGATTCCCTGTACTTTTGCACGGCGCAAATTCTGGAGATGGACATGAACAGACCACAGGCAGCTTTGCGGGTCTACCAAACATTGTCCTCCTTATATCCTCAGAGCCGATTCGCCGATGACGCTGATTTTGCAATGGGGCGTTGTAACGAGGCCAGTGGAGAATATGACCGGGCTCTCCAGGCCTATCGTGTTTTTGTTCAAGAGCACCCGCTCAGTTCCCTGTGTCCTCAGGCCCAGAAGGAAATAGCCTACTTGAGCAAGTACCGGGTTGCCCAAGAGGCCTCAGCCCTGGAGGCCATGGTGGATATTCACGATCAGCTGGCCTCTGGCTCACTGGGGGCCGAGGAGGTAGATCTGCGCCTGGGGGAGATCTATTTTCGACACCTGAAGAATTTCTCCAGGGCTGCCGCGGCTTTGGAGAGGTTCGTTCAGAAGAATCCTGAATCGCCGATGGCGGACGGAGCCCTGTTCCAAATTGTTGAATGTTATCAGGCCAGAGCCGGGATGTTGGAAATTGAGGGCGATGCCCAGGGTGCCGCCCGGGAGCGGAGTACCGCGGCGGAGACCTGTCGGCGGCTGCTTAAAGTTTACCCGCACAGTGTCTGGGTCGACCAGTGTGCACTGCAGGTCATCGCCGATGTGCTGCGCAGCGGCGATTCCCAGAGCGACGATTATTGGTTGGACCAGCTGGCTCTGTACGAATCTTTTCTGCGCACCTATGCTGAGAGCAAGAGGCGAGGCTATGCCCATTTGCGGATGGGAAAGGCTTATCTGAAACTGTCTGACCGGGACACGCTGTCTGTGAACAAAGCAGACTCCATTTTCGCCCTCATCTCAGATCAGCATAGCCATAGTCCCTGGGCCGACACCGCTGCCTTTGAACGAATTGAGATCGCCCAGCAGCGGGAAGATGAGCTGGCCGTCTTGATGATGTGCGATGATTTTCTGGGGGAATTTTCCGAAAGCGGGCTGCAGAGCCGGATTTTATTTATCAAAGGCCGCATTTACGCCCACCGTCGGGAGTATCACCGGGCGGCAGAGCTGTTTCATTGGGTAGCAGAGGATTTTCCCTATCACCCCCTCAGCGAGGAGGCTCGCTTTCGCTGGGCGGAATCTTTGCAGGCTGCGGGGGATACACAGGGAGCCCGGAGAGTGCTGGAGGAATTTGAAGAGCTTTATTCGGAGAGTCCGCTGAGGATACGAGCCGTTGTTCTGTTGGCAAAGGATATGGCTGAGGGGGGAAGAGATCACGAGGCGCAAAGGATTCTGTCCAGTCTGGAGGAGGTCATATCCAGGGAGGCCCTGGACGATGAGCTACGGTTGGTCCTGGGGGATCTCTACGTCGAACTTGGTTTTCTGCAGAAGGCCCTGGACAGCTATGAGGTCCTAGTGGAGGAGTATCCATCCAGCAACCTGGTAGTCTTGGCCCTGGAGAGGGTGGCCGAGGTGAATTTTAGCAGGCAGAGTTTTTCCGAGGCCCAGGCCTATTACCAGCGAGCTATGAGTGAGACTTCCGATGAGCAGAAAAGGCTCCATCTGCAGTCCAGGGTGATTATCTGTATGTATCGTTTGGGTCATCTCCAGGAGGCTGTCGAGGCCCGCAAGAAATTTGAGAAGACCCACGGCGAACAATCTGACCTGATGGCCGAGCTGCTGATAGAGGAAGGCCAGGCCTATTTAAGTCAGGAACAGAGGGATGATGCCCAAAAGGCTTTGAAGACCGTGCTAAAACATTATAAGGAAAGCTGTCATGTTGAGGAAGCGGAGTATCGTCTTGGCCTGTTGGCCCTCACGGCAGGTGATTTTTCCGAAGCTCTGCAGCGGTTTCAAACCCTGGTTGAGGATCATCCTCAGAGTCAGTGGGCGGATAAAGCCGTGTTCAAGATGGCCAGTAGTTCCTTCGGTTTGGAACGCTACGACCAGGCTGCAGAGTACTACGAGCAGGTTGCCCGCCGGACCACGGAAACTAATATGGTGATCGATGCTCTGTTTAACTCCGGCATCTGCCGGGGAAAGATGAACGACTGGGATGGGGCCAGCGTAGCCTATGAGACGTTGCTCCGGGACTTTCCCCAAAATCCGGAAAGGCAAAAGTGGGCCCTGAGGCTGGGCTTCGCCTATCTGCAGGCCGATCAGCCGGCACGGGCTTTGCGGATATTTGAGCAGATCGATGCCGGAAAGGACGCGGAGTTCGGTGCCGAGATTCAATTCTGGCTGGGGGAATGTTACTTTCACCTGAGGGAGTATGAGAAAGCAGCTCAGGAATATCTGCGTGTCGCCTATCTGTATCCTTATCAAGCTCAATGGGCGGCCACCGCAGAGTATAACGCGGGCGTTTCCTATGAGAAGCTGGGTCGAGAGGAAGAAGCCAGGACCATCTATGGCAAGCTGGTGGCCACCCGGGGGCCCGGCGATCAGTGGGGTGATCTGGCTCAGGAGAGGTTGGACGAATTGGGTGATTAAGTTGATCTTGCGCTCATGGTGAACAAAGATGCTGTTGGCCACAGAGGCCTCCGGCGTCTTTTTTTTAAAGAAGAACTCTGATAGACGAGCTCTTTCGATGGAATGCGACAGACCCAATTCTGATCAGCTAACGGCTCCAAGTTGATCAGGGGGGCGTCATGAATAGAATTTCCGTGGGATCTCCTGCTATGAGGATGATACTCACTGCATTTCTTCTC